>DBEYTJ010000045.1:0-6640 GCA_048181065.1 Collinsella sp. | reverse complement strand
AGCGCATCGCAGAGCCGGTTAAGTGCCTGTATTTGTAGCGGCTCACTTCCAGCAAAGCGCGCGGAAAAGTCGAGTCCGACTTCGCCGATGTAGCGTTCTTGGGCAGCAACTTCGCAAAGCAGATTGACTTCGACAAAACCGCAGTGGCCATCGGCGAGCCACCAGGGGTGAAGCCCAACGCCGGCGATGATGCCTGGTTGGCGACAGGCGCGCTCGTTTGCGGCCGAAAAGTCGCGCGGATTGACGCCGCAGTCAAATAGACCCAAGCCCAGCGCCGTCGCCTCATCGGCAACGGCGTCCGGGTGAGCCATTAAATCAAGATGGCAGTGTGCATCAAATAACCGGGGCTCCATCTCGGTGCGCTCCGCTAGTCCAGACGTTGGCCATCGGAGCGTACGCGCTCAGTGCCGCGGCCGCTGATCTGGCGGATAACCTCGCCGGCAATCATCTGGCCCATGATGGGCGGCATAAAGCTGGCGGTTCCCAGCTCGGTGCGCTCGTGGATGTTGGAAGGGTCGCGGGGCTGTGTCTTAACCGATTCCTCGCAGCTAAACAGTACATGCAGGCTCTTGATTCCGCGCTTCTTGCATTCTTTGCGCATAATGCGGCTCATGGGGTCACGTACCGTATCGAAAATGTCGGCAAAGCGGAGGCACTCGGGATGGAGCTTGTTGGCCCCGCCCATGGAGCTAACCAAACGAATGTCGTGGTCCTGAGCATATTTGGCAATGGTGAGCTTGGCCGAGATGGTGTCGATGGCGTCGACGACGTAGTCGAGCTTGCCGTCCGTCTGCTCCAAAACGCTCGCGAAGAAATCATCGATGTTGTCGCTCAGCAAGTATTCAGTTCGCTTGATGACGGCAGCGGCGGGATTGATGTCGTGGATCATGGCTTCCATCACGTCAACCTTGCGCTTTCCGATGGTGCTGTGAAAGGCGATGGCCTGACGGTTGATATTGCTGGGCGCGATGACGTCCTTGTCCAGAATGACGAAATGACCGATGCCGCCGCGGGCGAGTGCCTCGCAGCAATTGGAGCCCACACCTCCGCAGCCGAGCACCAGCACCGTAGCATCGGCGAGCTTATCGAGTGCCTCGCGGCCCATGATGATCTCGAGCTTGGTGTCGCGTGTCTCGATGGCGGCTGCGGCTGTGGTTTCGGTCATGGATATCCTCCGATGGGGAGTCGGTCGTGTTTTAGCTATCGTCATTATAGGTAATCGCCCATAGGTTGCGATGGCGTTTGCTTTGATGTGGTTTGAAGCATTGCGATTAGATAGTTAGACAAACATCTAAATATCGAGTATAGTGTGCACGTCATGAGAGATGATGAGAGGAGGTCTTATGCCGGGAGAGGGTTTTAAGGCGCTTGCCGATCCAACGCGACGGCGCATTTTGGAGTTGCTGCGCGAGGGCAATTGCACGGCGGGGGAGCTTGCCGAGCATTTCGATATCAGTAAGCCGTCGCTGAGCCATCACTTGGCGACGCTCAAAAACGCCGGGTTGGTGGCCGACGAGCGCCATGGCCAAAACATCGTATACAGCTTAAACACCACCGTCATGCAGGATTTAATTGGCTGGTTTATGGGCTTTACAAACACTGAAGGTGATAAGGATGAATAACGAAAACAAGGGCATTCACCCCACGGGGGTATCGTCGCGCGTGTGGATTGCGCTGGTCGCTCTGTGCGTCGCCAATGTCGTAGCGCACCTCATGGTGATGCCGAGCTTGCCTACGCAGATTCCCACGCACTGGGGCGCGAACGGCGCCGTCGACGGTTGGGGTCCTAGCTGGATGGCCTCCGCGCTCGGCGTGCTGCCTCTGGCGCTTCTCGCAATGTTCCGCATGGTGCCGCGCATCGACCCCAAAGGTGAGGCATATCGAACCTCGGGCAAGTTCTACCAGGGCTTCGTAATCGCCTTCACCTTGTTCATGTGCGCCATAAGCTGGCTGGGAGAGCTTACGGTCTGGGGCGTGGTGCCGGCGGTCGGTTCGGTTAACGTGCTGATTTCCGGTGTTGTCGGTTTGCTGTTCATCGGCGTAGGCAACTACTTGCCGCGTGTGAAGCAGAACTATACGCTCGGTATCAAGACACCCTGGGCGCTTGCCGATCCCGAGAACTGGCGCCGTACGCAGCGTTTTGGCGGTGCCTGCTTTATGGTGCTGGGTATTGGCCTGATTGTGATGGGCGTGGCAGGCAGCGTGCTTTCGAGTGAAGTCGTCGCCGCGGTGATTGCGGTTCTGGCGTTTGGTTCGGTTGGAGCCGTCTACGTCTACTCGTATCTGTTGTGGCGCAAATCTCAGCGAGCCGCTCGTTAAGGTTGCGGAAAACTAGCGTACGCAGTTCATAGTATGTTCCGGGGGACTTTTCCCAGGTAGTATTAGGGGGTGTGGGCAACCATGCCCCTTTTTCGTTACGTTTCAGAGCTGGTTTCCTCATTTCGTTTCTACTAAAGCGAATCAAGAATAGGAAAACAGCAGGTAGAAAGGATAGAACAGGCAAATGGCAGAGTTTATCTACCAGATGTATCAGGCTCGCAAGGCCCATGGCGACAAGGTGATCCTTGACGACGTGACCCTGAGCTTCTACCCCGGTGCCAAGATCGGCGTCGTGGGCCCCAACGGTATGGGCAAGTCGACCCTGCTCAAGATTATGGCCGGCATCGAGGAGGTCTCCAACGGCGATGCCAGGCTCACTCCCGGCTACACCGTGGGCATCCTGCAGCAGGAGCCGCCGCTCGACGATGACAAGACCGTCATCGAGAACGTGCGCATGGCGTTTGGCGACATGATTGCCAAGGTCGATCGCTTCAACAAGATCGGCGAGGAGATGTGCGACCCGGATTGCGACATGGACGCCCTCATGGCCGAGATGGGCAAGCTCCAGGACGAGATTGACGCCGCCGACGGCTGGGATATCGATTCCAAGCTCGGCCAGGCCATGGACGCCCTGCAGCTGCCCGATTCCGACATGCCGGTCAACGTGCTTTCCGGCGGCGAGCGCCGTCGCGTGGCCCTGTGCAAGCTGCTGCTCGAGGCTCCCGACCTGCTGCTGCTCGACGAGCCCACGAACCACCTGGACGCCGAATCGATCTTGTGGCTCGAGCACTTCCTGCACAACTACCAGGGCGCGGTGCTTGCCGTCACGCACGATCGCTACTTCCTGGATAACGTTGCCGAGTGGATCTGCGAGGTAGACCGCGGTCACCTTTATCCCTACAAGGGCAACTACTCCACGTATCTGGAGACCAAGGCCGCCCGTATCGAGGCGCAGGGCAACCGCGACGCCAAGCTCGCCAAGCGCATGGAGGCCGAGCTCGAGTGGGTACGCAGCTCGCCCAAGGCTCGCCAGGCCAAGAACAAGGCCCGTCTGGCTCGTTACGAGGAGATGGAGGCCGAGGCCCGCGCAAGCCAGAAGCTCGACTGGACCGACATCCGCATCCCCGTGGGCCCGCGTCTGGGCAACAAGGTGCTCGAGGCTCATCACCTGCACAAGGAGTTCGATGGCCGTGTGCTCATCGACGACCTATCGTTCACCCTGCCGCGCAACGGTATCGTGGGTGTCATCGGCCCCAACGGTGTGGGCAAAACCACGCTGTTCAAGACCATCGTGGGCCTGGAGCCGCTGACTTCGGGCGAGCTCGAGGTGGGCGAGACCGTCAAGATCTCCTATGTCGATCAGAACCGTTCCGGCATCGACCCCGATAAGAACCTGTGGGAGGTCGTCTCGGATGGCCTGGACCACATGATGGTCGGCGAGACCGAGGTCCCCAGCCGCGCGTACGTGGCGAGCTTTGGCTTTAAGGGCCAGGACCAGCAGAAGCGCGCCGGCGTACTCTCCGGTGGCGAGCGCAATCGCCTGAACCTGGCGCTCACGCTCAAGCAGGGCGGCAACCTGCTGCTCCTCGACGAGCCCACGAACGATCTCGACGTCGAGACGCTGTCCTCACTCGAGGCGGCGCTGCTCGAGTTCCCGGGCTGCTCGGTGGTCATTAGCCACGACCGTATGTTCCTGGACCGCGTCGCCACGCACATTCTGGCGTGGGAGGGCACCGACGAGAATCCGGGCAACTGGTATTGGTTCGAGGGCAACTTTGAGGCCTATCAGGCCAACCGCATCGAGCGCCTTGGCGAGGACGCAGCCCAGCCGCATCGTATTCACCGCAAGCTGACGCGCGATTAGTCGAGCTCAGGTGACCTAACGAGAAAGGGACGATAACCTTGGGGTTATCGTCCCTTTTTGTTACTTGGTAGAAGGCTCGACTTTATCGATGGCCCAGGTGGATCCGAGGCCACCGGTGGTATTGCGGCGGATGCGCACGGCAACCTCGCGGCGCTCGCCGGCCTGCGTGTAGCGCAGGGGGAAGCTTGCGCGGTTTCGCGCGGCCTCGATGGTACCGCGCTCGCGGGCGATCCAGTAGTACTCGCCGACAATGCCGAGGGTATCGGCGCCGTAGGGGAGATAGGTCGACAGCTGGTGCAGAAGCGGGCCGGGGCAGAAGACCTCGGTTGCGAAATCGATGGGGAAGTCCTCGGGGATGGTCGGTGCTGCGGGTGCGGGGGTTGGGGCCGCTGCGGGTGCCGAAGCCGGTGCCGGTGCGGGAATTTGGCCGCAAGCAGAGGTGGGCACGGATTCGATGACGGGTGCGGGCTCCGGCGTCGCTTCCGGCTTGATCGTGGAATCTGCGGGCTCCACGGTGACGGGCGCGTCTGCAGCTGCGGTTTCAACCTCAACCTGCGTCGCGTCCTCGTTCTCGACGCTCGACTTTGCTTCGATGGGCGTGGATGCCATGGTGGTGATGCCGGCGTTGGCGTTCTCGGGGTCATAGACGACCGTGAGCGAGATGGCGGGCTGCGGCGTCTCGGGCTCCGGTGTCGACTCGGTAGCGTCTTGATCTGCGGGCTCGTCGGACTGATCGTCCTCGGCCTCGTCGCCAAAGACATCGCTGTTTTGGAACGCAGACGGCTCGGGTTGGTCAGCGGCTTCTTCGGTTGTCGACTTGGGCGCTTCGTTGAGCTCCACAGTGGCTTCCTGCTCGGATATGACTTCGGAATCGGTCGTGGCGGCGATTTCGGTTTCGGCTTCTGCCGTTACCTCAATAGCAACTTCGATCTCTGTCTCGGGCTCGGGTTCCGGCGCGGCTTCAACCATGGCTTCGGGCTCGGGACGCTTAACGTGCTTGGGGCGCACGGCCTTGAGGTCCTTCTCACCGCGCTTTTTCTTTTTGTAGGACTGCTTGGTGCCCTTGGCGGTCTTGGGCTTGTCCTCGCCCTTGGCAAGCGCAGCATCCCAGGCCTCGTTGGCGATGACCGTGGCATACAGGCGGCCGCCTTTAAAGACGGTCAGCTTAATGCAGTCGTCGAGCTCCTCGAGCAGCTCGCGCGTGGACTCGAAGCCCAGGTCATAAGCGGTCATGTCGCCAGCGGCGAGCGCCTCCTCGACCTGCGTCATAAACGTTTGCTTGCCACATCCAATCGCATCGCGCAGCAGGCGATACAGATAGATGTGGTTGCCCAGCGAAAGCGTGGGCCTAACTATTGTCTTGCTCATGGCAAATCTCCTCTTTACACATGTAAAGCATCTTACCATCGCATGGCGTTCGCCATGGCGGCGCCCAAGGCAAACGGGCGCGAACCGCTTTCGATTCGCGCCCGTTGTACAGGTCGGTTATCTATGAGAGGCAAACGTGCTTAGTTGCCCGATGCCGTGCCTTGGCTCGAGTTGTCAGATGCCGTGCCGGAAGCGGTTCCGCTCGAGCTGTTGGTGTTGTTACTGTCTGCCGTGCCCGTTCCCGACGTGGTGTCGCTCGTCTGGCCTCCCGTGTTCGGCTGTGAACCGTCAGTCGTTTGGCTTGAGTCGGTCGTGCCGGACGGCGTGCCACTGTTGGCCGTAGAGGAATCGGTGCCCTGCGATTGGTTTTGGGTGTTCGAGGACGAATTGGCAGAGGTAGGACTGTCTTGCGTGTCGTCCGTCTGTGCCTGCTGATCCTGCGGCTGAGTGTTGCCATTTGCATCGCTCTCGGTCGTGCGCGACGACAGGATTGGCTCGGGACGCTCGCCCAGACCCTCACCGGCAGTGGTGATAAGGATGGCGCCGGCGCAGGCGATGACCGCGACGATGGCGATGGCGATCGAGAAGACGATGACCTTCTTTTGTGTCTGGCTGCGCTCTGCCGCCGCCTTGGCGCGCAGACTGTTGGGGGCGACGCGCGCCGTGGTCGCGCGTCCCGCAACCTGGCGCATCTCCTGCGTGGTCGCGGCGCCCCCCAGGTGCTCCTCGGCATTAAACTCAACGGGCTCGTAGGCGCCGGCGGGGTAGTCGACGGCGGTGTGCGTACCTTTGATGGCTTCGGCGCTGGCAGAGATAAAGTGGCGGTAGACCTGCGAGGACACAACGGTGATGACCGAGCTCACGGCGGCGCCGATCACCGATCCGGCGATACCGATCTTGGAGGCAAGCGCGACGCTCGTGGCGGCAGCTGCGGCGCCGGCGATGATCTGGGGAATGGAAATGTCGTCAAACAGGCCCTTTTTGGGCGCGATGGCCATGGTCTGTCCGATGGAATGGTTCTCGTGCACGCCGTTGTTGAGCGATGCCGGCGTCATGACGCGCGTGCGCGGCGCGTCGGTGTACTTGGTT
>DBEYTJ010000044.1:0-12041 GCA_048181065.1 Collinsella sp. | reverse complement strand
GGGTTACGCCTCGCTCGACTACGAGTTCAACGAATATCGCCCCTCCGAGCTCGTCAAGCTCGACATCCTGCTTTCGGGCGACGAGGTGGACGCGCTGTCGTTTATCGTGCACAAGGATAAGGCTTATGGCCTGGCCCGCGGCCTGTGCGACAAGCTCAAGGAGATCATCCCGCGACAGCTGTTCGAGGTGCCTATCCAGGGCGCCATCGGCAACAAGATCATCGCCCGCTCCACCGTTAAGGCACGTCGTAAGGACGTGCTGGCCAAGTGTTACGGCGGCGATATCTCGCGAAAGCGCAAGCTGCTCGAGAAGCAAAAAGAGGGCAAGAAGCGCATGAAGGCCATCGGCTCGGTCGAGGTTCCGCAGGAGGCCTTTATGGCGATTCTCAAGGTGGACGAGTAGGTCCATGGCGCTTTCTGAATTCAGCAAGCGGCTGCTGGGCGCCTATGCCGAGCAGCCGTTCCTTATGGCTCCCATGGCGGGCGTAACCGACCCCGCCTATCGCATCATGTGTCGCCGTCGCGGTGCCCATCTTGCCTATAGCGAGATGGTGAGCGTGGCGGGCCTTGCCTATGCCAGCAACAAGACGTGGCGCCTGGTGTTGCCGGCTGTCGAGGAGCAGCAGATTTGCGTGCAGCTCTTTGGTTCTAAGCCCGATCAGTTTGCGAGTGCCGTCGCTGCCGTCGAGGAACGCGTGGGCGATCGTCTGTCGCTCATCGATATCAATATGGCCTGTCCGGCTCGCAAGGTCGTAACCAAGGGCGAGGGCTCGGCGCTCATGCGCACGCCCGACCTGGCCGAGAAGATTGTCGAGGCAGCGGTGGGCGCGGCGCATGTTCCCGTGACCGTGAAGATCCGCAAGGGTTTTTATGCCGAGGACCGCAACGCCGCAACGTTTGCCCAGATGCTCGAAGGGGCGGGCGCCTCTGCAGTTGCCGTGCACGGTCGTTGTGCCACGCAACTTTATACGGGCCAGGCCGATTGGTCTGTCGTCGATGAGGTTGCCGACGCCGTCGAGATTCCCGTGATTGGCTCGGGCGATGTGTTCTCGGCCGAGGACGCTGCTGAGCATCTGCACGGCTCGGGTGCCAGCGCGGTGTTTATCGCGCGCGGAATCTACGGCAATCCGTGGGTGTTCGGCGATGCCCGAGCCCTTGCACTCGATGGCACGCCGGTTCCTTCTCGCTCCTCGGTCGAGCGCCTGGAGGCTTTGCGTGAGCACCTGACGTTGACGCACGAGCTTCTGCCGCTTATGTCGCGCGCCCGTACGTATGCAAGCTGGTACTTAAAGGGCATGCCTCATGCTGCCGCTTGGCGCGCTCGGGTGGTGCGCTGCTCCACGTACGAGGAGTTTATGGCGCTGGTCGATGATATCGAGTGCGACGTGGTGGCCTGCGAGGCCGCGCTTGCCGCCGGTGAGTCGGTGCCCGCTCATCCGCTGGGGGCTTAAGGGTGGCCGTTACCGCGCTGTATGTGCACGTGCCGTTTTGCGCTCAAAAATGCCGCTATTGCGACTTTGACTCGCGCAGTTTCGCTCCGTGCGACCTGAGCGCTGCGCTCGATGCCTATTTTGAGCAGCTGTATGCACGCCTCGATGCCTTTGGAGACGCCGGGGCGCTTGCGCAGGTCCGCACCGTCTATGTTGGCGGCGGCACGCCGTCGCTGGCGGGGGAGCGTCTGGTAGAACTCGCCCGGCGTATCTCTGCGTGGTGTAAGCCCGTTGAGTTTACCTGCGAGGCTAATCCTGAGTCGTTGACTTCGCAGCTCACCGCGGCGCTTGCCGGGGTGGGCGTCTCGCGCATTTCTCTGGGAGTCCAAACCCTCGACAACGACGAGCTTGCTGCGATTGGCCGTATTCACGATGCCGATCGGGCGCTCGAGGCTATCGCGACGGTGAAGGATGTTGGGCTCGATGTGTCGTGCGACCTTATGTGCGGGCTTCCCGGACAGACTATGGCGAGCTGGCGATACACGCTTGATAGCGTGCTTACGGCGGCCCCGCACCATGTGTCGGTCTATCCGCTCACGCTCGAGGAGGGCACGCCGCTTTACCGCATGGCGTGCCGTGACGAGTCACTTGAGCCCGATGAGGATTTCCAAGCCGCATGCATGGACGTTGCGCGCGAGCGGCTGAGTTCGGCGGGCTATCACCCGTATGAGGTGGCGAGCTACGCGCTCGATGGGCATGAATGCGCCCACAACATTGCCTATTGGACCGGACAGGGCTATTTGGGTTTGGGTCGTTCTGCCGCCGGTATGCTCGACGCCGAGGATTTCGATCGTTTGGCCGGGCTGTATCCCGACGTGCCTGCTCGCGGCGAAGCGCGTCGCGTGCGTCTGGTACAACGCGACGATGCCGCGATGACCTTTGATGCCGAGTATCTGTCGCAGCGCGAGGCGGTGGCCGAGGATTTGATGCTCGCCTGCCGCATGACACGTGGCATTGGGTCCGAACTGTTGGTTCACTCGGCAAGCGTGATTGCTGCAGACGAGCTGGCGGCGGCCTGCGACCGTGCGCTCGAGTTGGGCCTTGCCACCTGGGCGCCCGATCATGTTGAAGGACAGGCGGGGCGCGTCACCTCAAAAGACGTTATCGCAGGTCGCGCCCGCGACCGTTTAGCGCCCACCCACCTGGGTTGGCTCGATGGAAATGTTCTGTTCGAGCTGTTTTGGGGCCTAGCTTAGGCCGCTCGGGTAGAATTACCGCAATATATACGCTGCTGCGAGCAGGAGGTTGCCACGCATGGCGACGATGAACGAAAAAGATTACTACGAGATTTTGGGCGTCTCCAAGGACGCCACCTCGCGTGATATTCAAAAGGCTTTCCAGCAAAAGGCCCGCAAGCTCCATCCGGACGTCAATAAAGAGCCGGATGCCGAGGAGAAGTTTAAAGAGGTTTCCGAGGCCTACGCCGTGCTCTCGGACGAGCAGAAGCGTGCGCGTTACGACGCCATGCGGTCGGGTAATCCCTTTGCCGGTGCACCGGCGGCTTCGCCCTATGGCGGTGGCTATGCCGGCAGCGCCGGTTACGGCAATCCCTTTGACGGCGGTTTCCCCTTCGGGGGCGCCTGGGGCCAGCCCCGTCGCGGCCAGGCGGCCTACAACCCCGAGAGTGGCGCCAACGTGGTCGTCGATATCAAGCTCGACGCCAAGGAGGCTAAGGGCGGCGCCCACAAGACCGTTCGCTACACCCGCTTTGACACCTGCGGACATTGTGGCGGATCGGGCTCCGTTTCGTCAGAGCATGCCCACACCTGTCCGAGCTGCGGTGGTCGCGGCCATATCGATGTCGACCTGTCTTTCCTGTTTGGTGCGGGCACGTTCCAGACGGTTTGTCCTGAGTGCGGCGGTTCCGGCAAGGTCGTTGCCGACCCGTGCCCCGATTGCGGTGGCAGCGGCCGTGTCCGTGTGACCTCCGAGCAGACGATTGAGTTTCCCGCCGGCACGCATGATGGCGACGAGGTGCGCGTCCCCAACATGGGTCACGCCGGCACGAACGGCGCTTCGGGCGGCGATCTGGTCGGTCGTGCGCACGTTGAGGCCGAGCGCCTGGAGGGTAAGGCTCGCACCGGCTTCTACCTCATGGGCATCATCGCTCCGTTTTTGGTGCTGTCGGCCATCTCGGGCGTGTTCTCCGCCTTCGCCATGATGTGCTTCATTCCGTTTGCCATGGGCTTGTTCATGGTGCTGTCGGACGGCGTGCTTCATCGCAGCCTGCTGTGGTGGAAGCGCGGCGCGATGCAGTTTGCCAATGGTTTTGCCAACGGCTTTATGTTTGCGCTCGTGTCGGTCTGGTTTGCGAGCTGCTCGCAGCAGGCCATGCTTTCGCCCTACGGGATGCAATAACATCAAACCCTCTGTTTGCGGCCGGCCCAGCTTGGGTATAGGACGCACTGTGACAATAATGAAAGTTGGAAGGATTCGGTCGTGTCGGAAAATAGGGATTACTACGAGGTACTTGGCGTTGACAAGGATGCCGACGCGCGGACGATCAAGCGCGCGTTTCTAAAGAAAGCCCGTACGGTACACCCGGATGTTTCGGACGACCCCGAGGCCGAGGCCAAGTTCAAAGAGCTCAACGAGGCCTATTCCGTTCTTTCCGACGAGCAGAAGCGTGCTAACTACGACCGTTACGGCACCGCGGACGGCCCCGGTGGCTCTGGCTATGTCGACATCAACGATATCTTTGGCGGCATGGGCATGGACGACCTGTTCTCGTCGTTCTTTGGCGGTGGCGCCGGTGGTGGCGCTCGCAGCCGTCGCGAGCGCCGTCGCGGTCGCGATATGGCCATCTCCCTTTCGGTGACGCTCGAGGAGGCGGCGCTCGGTTGTAAAAAGACGATCAGCTATGATCGCCTTGCTCCCTGCGAGGATTGCAACGGCACCGGTAAGGCCGAGGGTGCACAGGAAAAGCAGTGCAGCCGCTGCCACGGCACAGGCTATGTGACGACGGTCCAGCGTTCTTTCCTGGGCCAGGTTCAGTCCTCTTCGCCCTGTCCCGACTGCCACGGCGAAGGCACGGTCATCGATCATCCCTGCGAGACCTGTGATGGCCAGGGCCGCACGCCTTCTCACGAAAAGATTGACATCGATATTCCCGCCGGTGTTTCGACCGGTCGCCAGCTGCGCGTGAGTGGTTTTGGCGAGGCCGGCCTTCGTGGCGAGCCGTCGGGCGACCTGATCGTCAACGTGCGTGTCGCCGACCACGAGCGTTTTAAGCGTAATGGCGATGACCTGTATCTGGTGAGCGATATCTCGATTGCGCAGGCCGCGCTCGGTTGCGAGATTGAGGTCGAGGGCATTATGCCTGACGAGGTCGTCAAGGTGACGGTTCCCGCCGGCACACAGTACGGTGACACCGTGAGCGTCAATAATTACGGCATGCCGCGAATCGGCGGCGGCGGTTCGCGCGGTCGTCTGGTCGTGCAGCTGCGCGTGGTCGTCCCCACCAATCTCTCCAACAAGCAGCGCGTGCTGCTTCGCGCCTTTGCCGACGAGATGGGCGATGACGTCGCATCCGGTAAGAAGTCGGTGACTGACCGTATCAAGAGTGCCCTCGACGACATCCTCGATTAAGGAGCCCGTGTGCTCGCACCCCATATTTCCGTCGTCAACCTCGGTTGTCGTGTCAACCGGGTTGAGTCTGACCGTATCACTGCCGATCTTATGCGCCTGGGCTTTGCGATGGTGGAGCCCCGGGACGCCGAACTGATCGTTATCAATACCTGTGCCGTGACGGGGGAGGCCGAGGCCAAGACCCGCAAGGCCGTCCGTCACGCCCTGGCCTATCCGGGCGAGCCTTACGTGGTCGTAACCGGCTGCGTCGTCAACCTGCATCCCGAGGAGCTGTTGGAACTCTCCGATCGCGTGATCGCCGAACCATCCAAGATTGACGTCGCCGAGCGCGTCTGCGAGGTGCTGGGTGTCGAATCCGATAGCGTGCCCGCCTGCAGCGATGGCGACGTGGTCGATGCGCTCGGCCGTTCGCGGCTGGGCGTGAAGATCCAGGATGGCTGCAATCACCGCTGCACCTATTGCATCGTGTGGAAGGCCCGCGGCCCCGAGCGTTCCGTACCCGTCGAGTCCGTGCTCGAACAGGTGCGTGAAGCTCAGGAGGCCGGCGTGCCCGAGGTCGTGCTGACCGGCGTGAATCTGGGTGCCTATGACGGCAAGAGCGCGACCGACGAACATGTCGAGATCGATGAGCTGCTCCAGGCCATCATGGAGCGCACCGAGATCGCCCACGTGCGCATCTCCTCGGTGGAACCCATGGATATTTCCGAGCGCCTGCTCAATGTGATGGCTCGCTATCCGAAGCGTATCGCGCCGTTTTTGCACCTTCCCGTGCAGTCTGGCTGCACGGCGACGCTGCATCGCATGGGCCGTCCCTATAGCGCCGAGGCCTTTGAGGACACGGTGCGTATGATTCGCACCAACTTGCCTCAGGCGTCTCTTTCGTGCGATGTCATCGTCGGTTTTCCCGGCGAGACGGACGAGGAGTTCGAGGAGTCGCTGGCGCTGTGCCGTCGCGTGGGCTTTTCGCGCATGCACGTGTTCCGCTATAGCAAGCGCCCCGGCACCCTCGCCGCCGACATGCCCGACCAGGTGCCCCCTGAGGTCATGGCTGAGCGCAGCCGTCGCATGCGTGCGGCGGCTCAGGAGCTCGCGGTTGCCGATGCCCGTCGTCGCGTGGGCACCGTCGAGCGCGCCGTGCTTGAGTACGGTGACAATTTGACGCTCGGCTCGTTCCATCATGCCCGTCTTGATGATACCTGTGGACTCACAGCCCCGTGCCTGCTCGATGTTGCTATCATCGGAGTCGATGATTCCGGCTTGGTCCATGCACGCAGGGAGGTTCATGGAAGCCTCGAAGATTAGACTTACCGTTCCCGAGGGTATCGACCCCTCGCGCGTTTTGGGCGCCGGCGACGGCGTCCTTCGTGCGCTCGAGAACTTGGTGCGCGCCCATGTGGTTGTCCGCGGTGACAGCGTTGCCGTGAGCGGTGATCCGGACGAGGTTGAGCTGGTCGCGCGTTTTTTCGAGCATGCTTTTCGCGAGGCGGCCGCCGGGCGCACGCTGTCTGCCGACGATGTCTCGCGATGCCTGGCGGTCTTGCGCGACGGCGAGCATAATGCCTCGTCGCTGCGCGATGACGTGCTGCTGTCGTATCGCGGTCGCGTCATCCGCCCCAAGACGCTCGGCCAAAAGCGCTACGTGGATGCCATTCGCTCGCATACCATCACGTTTGGCCTCGGTCCCGCCGGTACCGGTAAAACCTATCTGGCTATGGCACTCGCTGTCGCCGCGCTCAAGCGCCATGAGGTGGGCCGCCTGATCCTGACGCGCCCGGTTGTCGAGGCGGGGGAGAACTTGGGCTTTTTGCCCGGCACCCTCGAGGAAAAGATCGACCCGTATATGCGTCCGCTCTATGATGCCCTGTTTGACATGATGGATCGTGAGCGTACCGATGAGCTCATGGAGCGTGGCGTGATCGAGATCGCCCCGCTCGCCTACATGCGCGGTCGAACGCTGAGTGATGCCTTTGTGGTGCTCGATGAGGCACAAAACACGACGCCCGAGCAGATGAAGATGTTCCTGACGCGCCTGGGTTTTAATTCCAAGTTCGTGATTACCGGCGACCTGAGCCAGCGTGACCTGGTGGGTCGTCGCGGCGGTCTTGCCGATATCGAAAGGATTTTGGGTCGCGTCGACGATGTGGCGTTTTCTCACCTGGAGCGCGCCGACGTGGTGCGCCATGCCTTGGTGGGGCGCATCGTCGAGGCCTACGATGCTTATGATGACGTGCGTGAGCAGCGCTCGCGCGACCGAAAGGAGTCCCGTTGAGTGTATTGATCAGCAACGATGCCGAGCTCGATACGCTGCTCGATGCCCAGGAGGTGGAGCACATCTGCGGAGTTGTGCTTGCCGCCGAGGGTGTTGAGCGTGAGGTCGAGATTTCCCTTTCGTATGTCGATGAGGACGAGATGCACGAGCTCAATCTTGAATGGCGTGGCATCGATCGCACGACCGACGTGCTCTCGTTTGAATGCGACTCGGCCTTTGACGAGGACATTCCCGCCGACGAGACGCTCGAGCTCGGCGATATTATCCTGGCCCCGCAGGTCATTGCCCGCCAGGCCCCCGGCTTTGGCAACAGCCCCGCCGATGAGTGCCGACTGATGCTCGTGCATGGCATGCTGCACCTGCTGGGTTACGACCACATCGAGGACGATGAGGCGGAGGTCATGGAGGCTCGCGAGGATGCCATCCTGCGCGACCTGGCGCTTGAGCGCGGCGAGGACCCCAAACTCCTCCACGTCGGCCCCATAACCAATCATGCCCATGACTAGGAGCCGTCTATGATTCCCGGATCGAACAAGGACCATCCGTCCTTTTTAAAGTCGTTCTCATACGCTATGGAGGGCTTCGTCACCGCCGTCAAGACCGAGCGCAATATCAAGGTCATGCTCGTGGCGGGCGTGTGCACCGTCATTGCCGGCTGCATCGTGGGGCTCGATATTGCCGAGTGGGCTACGGTCATCATTTGCTGCGGCCTGGTGATTCACGGCGAGCTGTGCAATACCGCCATGGAGGCGATTGTGGACCTGGCGACCCAGGAGCTGCATCCGCTGGCCAAGCGCGCGAAGGATATCGCCGCTGCCTCTGTATACGTTCTTTCCATTACCGCCGCGATCGTGGGCTTGCTTGTCTTTGCTCACGCGCTCGACTTTATTTAGAAAGGGATTCCCATGTCCGACAATATGCAGCCTACCGGTGAAGTTTTGGATGACGAGGTCCTGGACGAGGCTGAAGGTGCCGATTCGTTTGACGAGGTCGAGGAGTTCGACCCGTTTGAGGGTATGAGCGACGAGGAACTCGATGCCCTTTGCGACGAGGATGAGAGCCTCGCGGGCTTTGGCGACGTGGAACCTGGTTTCCGCAGCGGCTTTGTGGCCCTGGTCGGTCGTCCCAACGCCGGCAAGTCCACGCTGCTCAACGCCTGTTACGGCAAGAAGGTCGCCATTACCTCTCCGGTTGCCCAGACGACCCGCCGCCGTATGCGCGCCGTGGTCAACCGCCCCGGCTATCAGCTGGTTTTCGTTGACACGCCCGGTATCCACAAGCCCAAGGACGGCCTGGGCTCCGAGCTTAACAAGAGCGCGTTGTTCGAACTGAACGATGTCGATGTCGTCGCGTTTCTGATCGATGCCACCAAACCCATCGGTAGGGGAGACGCCTGGGTCGCAGAGCGCGTCAAGAACGCCCGTTCAAAAAAGGTCCTGGTGCTTACCAAAGCCGACGAGGCCGATCCCGCCCAGGTTATGGAACAACTCAAGGCCGCCCACGAGCTTATGGAATACGACGATGAGATCGTGACGTCGTCGGTCAAGAACTTCAACGTCGATGCGTTTATCGAGACCGTCGCTCACTTCTTGCCCGAGGGCCCGCGTTGGTTCCCCGAGGACATGGGCACCGACGCGTCCGACGAGACCCTCGTGGCCGAGTTTGTGCGCGAGAAGGTCCTGCGTCGCACCCGCGACGAGATCCCTCACTCCGTGGGCGTCATCTGTGACGCGCTCGAGCAGACTAAGAAGGTCCTGCGCGTGCACGCCACGATTTACGTCGAGCGCGAGGGGCAGAAGGGCATCATCATCGGCAAGGGCGGCGAGATGATTAAGCATATCGGCATCGATGCCCGTCGCGATCTTGAGCGTATCTTCGGCACTCAGGTCTTTTTGGAGCTCGACGTGAAGGTTAAGGCCGGCTGGCGCGATGACGAGGCGCAAATCCGCCGCTTTGGCTATAACGCCGAAGATTAAGCCTCGGCGTTCATGGGAGGCTCTCGCACATATCGCACAAAGGTGCTCGTCCTCGACAAGACGAAGCTCAAGGAAACCGACCTGATTTTGACGATGCTCGACGAACGGGGGCGGCAGGTGCGTGCCGTGGCCAAGGGCGCACGTAAGCCTGGCGGTCGCCTTGCGGCCCGTTGCGAGCTCTTCTGCACCGTTGATATGCTGCTCGCGCATGGTCGCTCGCTCGACGTGGTTTCTCAGGCGGAGCTTATGGAGGCGCCGCTCGGTGCCGCTCCTGACTACGAGACGACCTGTGCCGCCAGCGCGATTGCCGAGGTTGCGCGCGCGTGCTCGTTCGAGGATGCCGAGGATCCATTTACCTTTGCCATCACGCAGCGAGCGCTCACGCTTGTCGGCAGCGGTCTCGACTCGGCACATATGGACCTGCTCGTGGCGGCCTTTGTCTTTAAACTGCTGTCGCACGTTGGCTACCGACCCGATTTTTCGGCATGCGTGCTGTGCGGAGACCCCATGCTGTCGTATTTTTCGCCCCAGGCGGGCGGGCTTCTGTGCGGGTCGTGCGCCTCGAGCGTGCCTGGCGCCGAGTTGGTATCAGTCGGCGAGGTCGCATGGCTGCGCGCTCTGATGTCCATGACGTTCGATACCCTTATGGCCGAGCGGATCGATCCGCATACGGCTGCTTTTTTGCTGGGGCTTTCGCATGTTTGGGCCGCCACGCACACCGATCAGCGGCTCCGTGCGATGGAATTCATGTTGGGTCGGTGATGATGCGCAGGCGCGCGCCGCTTGTGGTAACATACCGACCTGTTGGTACCTCGACCTTGGATGCTCGCTCCACCGGCGGCTTCCCAGTCCGAGGCGAATAGAGTCGCCCGCGGGCGACGCGAAACGAAAGGTGAAACAATGACTGTTTCCAAAGAGCGCAAGGCGGAGCTGACCGCCCAGTTCGGTAACTCCCCGGTCGATACCGGTAACCCCAAGGTTCAGGTCGCCATCCTGTCCGAGCGCATCAAGGAGCTGACCGAGCACATGAAGTCCCACCAGAAGGACTTCCACACCCGTCGTGGCCTGCTCATGCTCGTTGGCCGTCGTCGTCGTCTTCTCTCCTACATCAAGAAGAACGACATCGTCGAGTACCGTGAGCTCATCAAGGCTCTGGGCATCCGCGACAACATCCAGTAAGGATTTGTACATGCTAAGAGCGTCCTGCGCAGCGGGGCGCTCTTTTTGTGTAAGGGCGTGAACAATCACGCTCTACAGCGTGGCGGGGGCAGGGGGCCCGCGTCACATGAGAAGCCCGCAGGCAAGGGGCCTGTGGGGTAAAGGAGAACAATGACACTCGTATCCAAGACCTTTGAGCTGTACGGAAAGACCTACACCTTTGAGTCCGGCGAGCTTGCCAAGCAGGCCACCGGCGCTTGTCTGGTCAAGCAGGGTGACACCACGATGCTCGATACCGTGGTCGTCTCCAAGGAACGCAAGAATTACGACTTCTTTCCGCTGACCGTCGACTTCAACGAGAAGATGTACGCTGCCGGTCGTATCCCGGGTGGTTACCTCAAGCGTGAGGGCCGTCCCAGCGAGAAGGCCACGCTCACGGCTCGTATGATCGACCGCCCGATCCGCCCGAGCTTCCCGGACGGCTTCCGCAACGAGGTGCATATCGTCGCCACCTCGCTCGTCGCCGACCAGGTTAACCCCTTCGACGTCATCAACGTCATGGGCGCCTCTTTGGCTATGACGCTCGGCGGCGTACCCTTCGAGGGTCCGCTTGCCTGTGTGCGCATCGGCCGCAACGTGGAGACCGGCGAGTTTATCGTCAACCCCACCTATGAGGAGCGCGAGAACTCCGACCTGGACCTGGAGCTGGGCGGCTCTGCCGACTTCATCTCGATGGTCGAGGCCGGCGCCGAGGAGATCTCCGAGGACGACATGCTCGCCGCTATGAAGTTTGGTCAGGAGGCCCTCGCTGCCTTCTGCCAGGCCCAAGACGAGTTCGTTGCCGAGTGGGAGCAGGTCAACGGCGCTATCGTCAAGAAGGAGTACCCGCTCGACCAGCCCGTCGAGGAGGTCCAGGAGCGCATCTTCGCCCACTACGACGAGATGGCCGCTGCCCTGCGCGACACCGACAAGCTTTCCCGCATCGGTAAGGTCGAGGCTCTGAAGGAGTCCATCCGCGCCGAGTTCACCGACGAGGAGCAGGCCGCCTGGGAGCGCGAGATCCCCGTGGCGCTCAAGAAGCTCGAGAAGAAGGCCATGCGCACCATGGTCGTCGAGACCGGCGAGCGCGTCGACGGTCGTGCCGCCGACGAGATTCGCCCCATCATGGTGAAGGACAACTACCTGCCGCTCGTTCACGGCTCCGGCCTGTTCCAGCGTGGTCAGACCCAGGTGCTCTCCGTCCTGTCGCTCGGCATGCTCAACGAGGGCCAGCGTCTGGATACCATCGAGCCCACCGAGGGCAAGCGCTACATGCACCACTACAACTTCCCGCCGTTCTGCACCGGCGAGACCGGCCGTATGGGCAGCCCCAAGCGCCGCGAGATCGGTCACGGCAACCTGGCCGAGCGCGCTCTGCTCCCGGTGCTTCCCGACGAGAACGAGTTCCCCTACGCTATCCGCGTCGTCTCCGAGGTCATGGAGTCCAATGGCTCCTCTTCGATGGCTTCGACCTGCGGCTCCACGCTCGCCCTTATGGACGGCGGCGTGCCCATTAAGCGC
>DBEYTJ010000043.1:0-3458 GCA_048181065.1 Collinsella sp. | reverse complement strand
GTTATGCGCGAGTACGGCAACCAGATCGCCGAGGCCCGTCAGCACCCGCTGACCATGCGTCGCTACATGTGGAAGCTTTCCTACTAATCACAAGTAAGTAGACCTTACGGGTTGATTGAGAGGGGATGGGGTTTGCGCCCCATCCCCTTTTTTGCTTTGGGGAGGGCGTGTCCGTCGTGCCATAAAACCCCAGATAAAACCCACCATAATAGACCTGACCCTTTTTGGCAGGTGGGAGGAGATGCGTATGATCAAGGCAGTGCTGTTTGATATGGACGGCGTGCTGGTCGATACCGAGTGGTTCTACAACCGTCGTCGCGTGGCGTTTATGGAAGAGAAGGGCTTCCACTTTGACGAGATCCCCGATCTTTCGGGGTCTAACGAGCCGGCCATTTGGGAGGCGCTGGTGCCCGACGATGTTGAGCTGCGCGAACGCCTGCGCGTTGAGTACAAGCAGGTCTATAGCCCGGACCACCCCGTTCCGTATGCCGAGCTGCTCAACGAGCAGACGGAGCCGGTGATGCGTGAGCTGCACGAGCGCGGCGTGAAGTGTGCCATCGCGAGCTCATCCTATCGCGAGCTGATCGACGAGCTGGTGGAGATTGCCGGCATCGCCGACGTGCTGGACTACACCATCAGCGGCCACGAGTGCAGTGCGTTTAAGCCCGATCCCGAGATCTACCTGCGCGCCATGGAGGCGCTGGGGGTGGAGCCCGCCGAGTGCTTGGTTATCGAGGATTCGCCTTTGGGTATCGAGGCCGGCAAGCGCTCCGGTGCCCGCGTCCTGGCGCTGCGTCCGCACGAGGGCGTTAACCTGGACCAGTCCGCCGCCGACGTTGTCATCGACAACCTGTCCGACATTTTGGCCGCTTGGTAGTGTCAATCCGCCGCGAGAAGCACGGGTTCAAACGTTTTTTGTGGTGGACTGGCTCAATTTGGTTTCGATTTTGATCCGTTTGGCTTCGATTCGGGCTAAGTGAGTAGACTTTTTGGCGCAGGCCGAGCACAATGCATATCTTTCTTTGTAAAACCGCAGGTCACAGGGGTGGCGGTTTTGGGCGTGCTCGGCAGATCGTAAAAAGTCTACTCACTTGTAATTTGGGCCTTTGGTCGTGGGGGTTGCTGGTCCCGCTTTGGTTGTCGAGGGAGGGTGAATTGAAGCACCCTCGCACGCTCCGTGCTACAATCGCCGACATGCCTCACAACTACATCTGCCTTCGAAAGGAGCCCGCGTGGCGAACGCCATCGATCAGCTCACGGACCGCGTGCTCATGCTCGGCCGTCTCACCATCGTCCGCCGCGCCATTACTGCAGTGGCGGTCACAATTTCCGCCGTTCTCCAGACATTTCTGATCCAGGCATTCATTCAGCCCGCCGACTTGCTTCCGAGCGGCCTCACCGGCGTCGCGGTCCTGCTCGACCGCGTTACCTCGCTGGGCGGCGTTCACATCGACATCTCGCTCGGTATGCTCGCGCTCAACATCCCCGTGGCGCTCCTATGCTGGAGCGGCATTAGCAAGCGCTTCGTCATCTTCTCGATGATGCAGGTCGTGCTCTCGTCGCTGTTCCTCAATGTCTTTCACTTCGCGCCGTTTTTAGGCGACAAGATCATGCTCATCATTTTTGGCGGCGTGGTCTCGGGTCTGGGCGCTGCCATCGCGCTTAAGTCCGGCGCATCCACCGGCGGCACCGACTTTATTGCGCTGTGGGTTTCCAACCACACGGGCAAGACCATCTGGGGCGTCATCTTTGGTTTCAACTGCTTTATCCTGGCGATCTTTGGTTTTATGTTTGGCTGGGACAAGGCGGCGTATTCCATCGTGTTTCAGTTTATTTCAACCAAGACCATCGACAGCTTCTATCGTCGGTACGACCGCGTGACGCTGCAGATCACGACGCGCAAGGCAAACGAGGTCATGACCGCCTATGTTGACCATTTTCAGCACGGCATTAGCTGCGCCGAGGTCATCGGCGGATACAGCCGCGAGAAGATGTACCTGCTGCACGCCGTTGTCTCGACCTACGAGAGTCAGGACATTATCAAGCTGGTATGCGACATTGATTCCGGTGCCGTGATCAATGTGTTTCACACGCTCAACTTTGTGGGCGGCTGGTGGGGCGGTCATGTCGACGAGCCCATGCCCACGGCCGTACCTGATCCCGACAAGCCCGCGCGCATGGCCAGCAGGCAGGCGCGCCTCAGCGAGCAGGACAGCCTGCAGCAGGACGACGGCAGGTAGGGTATTGGCATTTTGCCGGCCTGGCGCAACCCTTCCGTATGAGCCCCTCGAAAGCCTCGCTGCTTTCGAGGGGCTTTCGTTTTCCCAGATAAAACCTACCAAAATGAAGCTGTCGCTTTTTGGTAGGGAGGGTGTATCGTTTTATCATTATGAGGTAACATGAAACTAGACGTTATATACGTATTAGTTATTTCGATATTTCGATAAGAGTGATCAGATATGCCCGCGCCCAAAAATGCACCGCTTTACCAGCAGATTTACGACGAGATCAAGGATGCGATCGAGAAAGGTGTTTATGCACCCAAGGAGCGTATTCCGTCCGAGCTTGAGCTAGCCGAGCAGTACGACGTGAGCCGCATTACGGTGCGCCGCGCTGTCGAGGAGCTGTGCTCCGATGGCTACCTGGTTAAGCAGCAGGGCCGTGGCACCTTTGTCTCCACGCCGCACATCAACCGTCAGTTTCACGCCTCGACGCTGCAGACGTTTACCGCGCTGTGTGCCGGCAACGGCATGAAGGCCGGTGCGCACGTGATCGATCGCCAGATCGTTCCGGCGCGCCAAAACGAGATGGAGTTCTTTGGCCTGCAGAAGGATGCGCTGCTGCTGCATATCAAGCGCGTGCGTACGGCCGACGGCGAGCCCATCTTTGAGGAGAACATCTTTGTGCCGTTTGATGCCTACCGCGAGCTGTTGACGGCCGATCTTGAGGACAAGTCGATTTTTGCCGAGGTCGAGCGTGTTGGCGGAACGCCGATTGTCTCGGTTGGCTACCGCACGGTCGAGGCCGTTCGTGCCAATACCGAGCAGGCGGCCGAGCTGGGCATTGCTCCGCACGATCCGCTGCTCAACCTGCGTGCCGGCTTCACGGGCCCCAATGGCGAGCCGGTCCTGATGGGTAAGCAGTACTACGTGGGATCGCGCTACGTTATGGTCATGTAAGTTACGCGGTTTTACCAAACCGCGTAACCGCTTGACGCTGCAAACCCGCCAGAGCGGCAATCTGCCTTTCAACTTCGGCGGCATGATTAAAAGATCAATGCCGCCTTGTTTCAAGGCACCTTGCTCGCTCTGGCGGGTTTTCGCTCATATGACCCAATCCGCTGTCAAGAGCCACAATGGCCCCGCCGACCGCTTGCAATCGGTCGGCGGGGCCTGCCGTTGAACCCGTCCCGGTCCGCCCCCGGCATGTCATCGACGCCTTCGGCTCAGTCTCATATC
>DBEYTJ010000042.1:0-13232 GCA_048181065.1 Collinsella sp. | reverse complement strand
GATGCCCTCTTCGATCATTCGATTGACCGCGTTGGTACCGCCGCCGCCGACGCCGACCACCTTAATGACGGCAAGGTAGTTGTTGATCTCTGTCTCGTGCATGTCGGTCCTCCGAACAAAGGTTATAGCCATAGCATGGGTTGACCCCTGCGCACATTAACCTTCAGGTTGAAAGTAAATGCAAAGGTAAACCGTATTATGTTTGCACATTATGAACGTTGCAGTCAAATAATTGACCGTGAAAACCAAACAAACCAGATAAACGGCGTGGTATGGCCCCTCAACAAAGCCGTTTAGGATGCTAGGCGGTCGGTGCGTTCCTAAACGTGTAGTTACCCGGAGAGCGCACATTGATATAGGTTACGCCCTCTACCTGCGAAAGTAGCTTGGTCACGATGCGTTCTTTCTTGGCGATATCATCCGAATCGCCCAGCGACACCTCGACGCCGTTGTCGAGATTTGCCGAGATAGCCTCAACAGAAGGCGTGGAAATATCCTTCACCTGGTCCAAGAACTCGCTCGAAAAACCTCGTGCGTAATCCAGGCCGGCCTTGACGGCCTTGGAGCTCACCGCCCGACCCGAAACCGGTGCGACATCGGCCGAGACGTCAGTCAACAGCACGGCGCCGTAGTGCTTGGCAAGCGCCAGGGCCGCATCGATGCCGGTCAGGGTGTTGGCGCCCTCCCCTGATGTAATGACGTTCCCCTGGTCGTCCACCTCGACAGACGTCGACAGCGGAGCGATCCAGGTGTCATCGTCTCCGATAGCCCAGGCAAGGTCGTCGGAGCTGATATACGCAATGGCGATAACTTTGCGCTCCGTCGGCGTGATGATAAGCGTATGGGGAAACTGGCGCTGGACATCCACACCCGAGACCCACGGGTTTTGCTTGAGGCCCTCGGTGATCCGATCGGGATCCACGTTAAAGAGCGACGTGTTCTCGGGAAGACTGATGAGCTGCATGGCGTCGTGCTTGGTCACATGCTCGCTGCCATTAATCTGAATATCGGTGGCGGCGAACAGGCCAGAGTTGATGACGACGATGGCAACAATGGCAAGTACGGCCACGGCTGCCAGGATGCCGCCCGCGATCTTGCCCTTACCCTTAATGGCAGAAGCGGCGTCGGTCGTCTTGTTTGCCATGGCACCCAGTGATGACAGAGGATTGATGCCTTTTTTTGCCGAAGACGCCTTGGCGGCGGGTACCGATGTCAGTGAACGCGGCTTAGCGCCAGCCAACGTACGGCCGGCATGCGGCGCACGAGTTCCCAGCGAAGGCTTGGGCGTCGCCATGGGTCGGGAGGTCTTGGTGCCCATCGCCGGTTTGGGCGTCACCGAAGGACGCGGAGCCGGACGGCTCGTCTTTTTAGAAGTGGGGCGTCCTCCCAGCTGCGAGCCGACGACCGGGCGCTTGGCAGGACGAACGGGCCCAACAGACTTGGAGGGCATGGCGGGCTTATGTTGAGGCTGGGCAGGTGCGCCGGAACGCCCTCCGGCGCGGCGGAAGGTTGGTTTCGATGCTCTAGAAGCCGAGGAATTTAACTTCCGGTCTGAGCTCGATGCCATACGCCTCCCTCACCTTTCCGTGCACATGCCTGATAACCGCGGCCACGTCATCGGCCGAGGCGGTTCCGTTATTAACGATAAAATTAGCGTGTACGGGCGAAACTTCCGCACCGCCAACCGAAAAACCCTTTAATCCACAATCCTCAATCAACTTGCCCACGCTTGCGTCGGGCGGGTTGCGAAAGACCGATCCGCAGGATGCACGGCCCATGGGCTGCGTGCGCTTGCGGCGCGTCAGGTACCGCTCCATACGCTCGCGAATGTCTGCCTTGGGCGCGGGCTTGAGTTTAAGCACGCACTCGAGAATGATCTCGTTACGCGGCAAGCTGCACTCGCGATACCCCCAAGCGATCTCGGACCCTGCATAGTGCTTAATACCGGACGCCGGATCAAACGTGACCACGTCCTCGATAAGGGAGCCAATCCACTCGGTCCGCGTACCTGCGTTCATGGACACTGCGCCGCCGACCGAACCGGGAATACCGACCGCGAACTCAAGGCCCGAAAGCCCGCGCGACAAAGCGTCGTTGACCAAACGCGCGAACATCACGCCCGCACCAACGGTCAGCGTGCAGCCGTCCTCGGCAACAACCGTGCGCTGAAACTCACGTCCCAGCGAAATAACGGCGCCGCGATAACCGGCATCGGCAACCAACAGGTTGGACCCCTTGCCGATAATCACCCACGGCACCCGTTCGCGGTCAAGCACCGCCACGGCGCGACGCAGGGCATGATAGCTATGGCACGTCACAAAGAGGTCGGCCTTGCCGCCGATACGATAGCTTGTATGGCGTGCAAGACGTTCGTCCTCGACCACGTCCGTGTCGATCATGCCCGAAAGCGCCATGACGGCGTTAAACAGACCCATGGGGTTTAAGCGTCTTTCTTGGCAGTCAGATACTCGATGAACTCGGGGCCGACGGTCGTAACGTCACCGGCACCCATGGTGAGCAGCAGGTCGCCCTCGCCCACGAGCTTCTCAAGCTCCTGGTTGAGCTCAAGACGACTGGAGCAGTACACGACCTCCTTGCCGGGGTGCTTAGCGCGAACGGTATCTGCGAGCATCTTGGAGGTAACGCCCGGAATCGGCATCTCACCGGCGGAGAATACATCGATCAGCAGCAGCTTGTCGGCGTTGGCAAAGGCATCGGCAAAGTCATCGCACAGAGCCTGCAGGCGCGAATAGCGGTGCGGCTGGAACACGACGTCGACATGCTTGTAGCCCAGCGAAGAGGCAGCAGCGAGCGTCGCCTTGATCTCGGTGGGATGATGGCCGTAATCGTCAACCACCGTGATGCCGTCGATATCGCCCACGTGGGTAAAGCGACGGCGGACGCCCTCAAAACTCGAAAGTGCCTTAGCGGCGGCATCGATATCGAGGCCTAGGACATGGGCGACGGTCAAGACGGCCGTGGCGTTGAGCATGTTGTGACGACCGGGGTTGCTCTTAATCTCGACAGCGTGCTCGGTGCCGTCCTCAAAGCGAACGATAAAGTCGCTCTGGATGCCCTTGACATCCGGATGTACGCAGACGCTGTCGTTGTTCTCGGCAAAGCCATAGGAAAGCACATGACGGCCCGTCGACTTGGCGAGCTCGACCAGATGCGGATCCTCGCCGCAAACGATGACGGTGCCGTCCTCGCCCACCAGCCCCATAAACTTAGCAAAGGTGGCCTCGATCTCCTCGATGCCCGAGTAGTGATCGAGATGGTCGGCCTCGACGTTGGTCACGATGACCACGTTGGGGTTCAGGAACAGGAACGAGCTGTCGGACTCATCGGCCTCGGCGACAAAGTAGTCACCCGAGCCGTTCTTGCCGTTGGTGTCGTAGCCCTCGACGATGCCGCCGATCAAAAAGCTGGGGTCCAGACCCATGCGATCGAGCATCGTGGCGCACATCGAAGACGTCGTGGTCTTGCCGTGCGTGCCGGCGACGGCGACGGTGGTGTAGCCATGGCCCAGAGCCGAGAGCATCTTGGCGCGAGGCCACACGGGAATACCGAGCTCGCGGGCACGCACGAGCTCGGGGTTGGACTCGGGAATAGCGGTGGAGACAACAACCACGTCGGGCTTGACCTCGTCGATCGTCGCAGCCTCGTGGCCCACGTGGACCTTCACGCCGGCGCGGGTAAGCTGGCGAATATAGCGCGACGTCTTAAGGTCGGAGCCGGTAACGGTATAACCGCGCTCGTGCAGGACGAGGGCGATGCCGCTCATGCCGGCGCCACCGATACCGATAAAGTGGGCGCTCTTGAACTCGGGCGCGGAGGTTGCAGTCTGGGAATCAGCCATGTGCTCGTGTACTCCTTGCGTAAACACTGCCTGTAACCCGTTAACTGTACCGCACCTACCGCATCCGCGCGAGGGCGACCGGCGATATCCCGTCTAACTAACGCAATCCCTCTACCGCGTCGGCCAAAAGTGCGGCGGCACGGTCCTGGGCCAAGCCGCGCGCCGCCTGACGCATGGCATCACGTGCCGCAGCGTCATCGATCAGGTGCAGCAGCTCGTCGGCAAAGGCAGGGGCATCGATATCGGCATCGGCGAAAAGCACGCCGGCACCGGCATCGACCAGGTAACGGGCATTCGTGGTCTGGTGGTCGGCCGTCGCGTGCGGATACGGCACGAGCACCGAGGGCACGGCAAGCGCGGCGATCTCGGCCACGCTCGAGGCACCGGAACGCGAGAGCACCAGATCGGCCGCAGCCAGCATATCGCCCATGTTGTCGATGTAGGGCTGGACACGATAGCGCTTCGCCTCCTCGGGCGTCAGCGCCAAAGCGCGCTCGGTCTCCTCAAAGCCGTCGGCACCCGTCGAATGCAAAACATAGAGATTCTCGCGGGTCAGCAGCTCACTCTTGAGCGAGGCAACGCGCTCGTTGAGATGTTGGGCACCGAGTGAACCACCAAAGACGAGCAGAAGCGTCGCGTCCTCGGGCACACCGAGCGTCTTGCGACCGCGGGCGCGATCGCCCTCGATCACCGAACGGCGCACGGGATTGCCCGTCATGAGCACATGGTCGGGGTCGCCCTCGCGCTCAAAGACCGCGCGGGCCGCAGGCACCGAAATGCACACGCGGGCGGCATGTGAGTTCATCATCTTATTGGCCAGACCCGGAACAGAGTTCTGCTCGTGCAGCAGATACGGAACGCCGGCACCCTTGCACCAACCCAGCAGCGGGACCTCAACGTAAGCACCAAAGCCGATAGCGGCATCGGGCTTACCGACCTTCGAGAAGTGACGGGCAAGCGCACGCTTCGCCTTGTTGACGCGCCACAGCGAGGTCAGCGCCGTCCAGGGACGGGAGCGATCGAAGCCCGTGACCGTGATGGGCACAAAATCGAATCCGGCCTCGGGAACCAGACGACCCTCGAGCTTGCGCGACTGGCCCACGAACACAACGTGATGACCGCGGTCACGCAGCTCCTCGGCCAAGGCGAGCGCGGGGTTGATATGTCCTGCCGTGCCGCCGGCTGCAATAGCAACGGTCATCTTATCGGTCATGGTAATCCCTTCGTACACGCGGTCCCTGGTCATCGGTACGCAAACGCGCCGACGGGTCCGAATTCAAATCGATTCGATTATATCCGCCGCCCGCATTGCGAGGAGTGGGGCGCTGCGGACGACCTTGCGGCGCCGTTCGCTGACGCGGACGGGCTACCGGCTCGGTCGCAGAGCCATCCAGAACGGTAAAGCCGTTACGCGAAGATCGCTCGCCGCGCACGTGGGGCACGCCGGCGGTACTCTCATCCATAACGGCAAAGCTCTCGCGGCGACGGTCGTACTCATCGCGACGGGCGCTCTCATACGAAACGCGCAGGATCAGACCGGCAAGCATAAGCGACACGATAATCGAGGAGCCGCCGTAGCTAATAAACGGCAGCGGCTTGCCCGTCATGGGAAACACATTGAGAATGCCCAGCGCGTTGATCAAAAACTGCACCGCAAGGATGACCGCGGAACCCGATGCCATAAGTGCTCCGCGACGGTCGGTCGCCTGCTCGGCAATGCGAAACGCCGAGTAGATGAGCATCGCAAACACCAAGAAGAACAGCACGGTTCCGATAAAGCCAACTTCCTCGCCGATAATAGCCAAGATGTAGTCGTTATGCGCCTCGGGCAAATACGAGTACTTCATGGTGGAGTTACCGATACCGCGACCGAACAGGCCGCCCGAGGCAAACGCCATGATGGCAAGCGTGGCCTGATAGCCGTCACCATATTCGTCTGCCCAAGGATTCCAAGCAACCTGGACACGCGTCATACGATACGGCTCGGCGATAAGGGCGATCGCAATGACGGCGATTCCGCCAACGACTGTCCAAACGATATATTTGGGGTCCAATCCCGCAAACAACGCCATGCACATGAGGGTCAGCAAGATGATCAGGACGGTGCCAAAATCGGGCTGAATAAAGATCAGGAAGAGCGAAAATCCCAGGTAGCCGCCCATCTTGCGAAGAAACTCGTTGATGTTGCCTCCGGGCGAAAAGATACGGTCGAGCATGATGGCCGAATACGCGATGGCAAACGGCTTTAAAAACTCAGACGGCTGGAACTGAATACCGGCGATGTTGAGCCAACGCGTGGCGCCACGACTGCCGCTACCCATAAAGAACACCAGAACCAGTAGCCCCATCATGCCTAAGAGGAAGATCCTGAGCACGTCTTCCCCAAACCAACTGTCCGGCAAGATGCGCACGATGGCAACCATAGCCAGCACGCCAACTCCGGCAAACGCGGCTTGTCGAAACAGGAAAAACGTCGCCGAACCATTCTCATGCAGCGCCTCGACCGAAGATGCCGAGTACACCATCAGCAAGCCAAAGCAAACCAAGCTAAACAGGCAAGCCATAAATATCAAACGGGGGCGCATGATGCGGGCGGGGACGCCGGCAATATAGCGCTCACCGAACGTCTGCCCGCCGCGTCCGGAACGCGGCGTGCTACGCAGCGAGGAAGCACGGTCCGAGTCGGGCCTCCTCATATCACTTCGGGGGCTCTCCTCTCTCACCGGCAACCCCTATTCCGTTTGCGATTTCGCTGCTGCGGCAAGCTGGGCCACGTAGTCCTTAAACACGCGACCGCGCTCCTCGTAGCCCGAGAACTCATCGAACGAAGAGCAGGCGGGCGAAAGCAGGATCACGTCGCCGCGGCTCGAGAGCGAGCGGGCAACGTCAACGGCATCGCGCAGATCATCGGCCTGGGCGATATCCACGTCACCATCGACATCGGCCTCGTCCATAGCGGCGGTAAAGCGCTCGCGCGCATCGCCAAAGCAAACGACCGAGCGCACGTTGTCCATAACGACGCGGGCAAAGTCCGCAAGCGGCGTACCCTTATCGTGACCGCCGAGCAGCAAGATCACGTCGTCATCGGGAAACGCCGTCAGGGCCTTTTCGACCGCATCGGTGTTCGTTGCCTTGGAATCGTTGACGTAGCGCACGCCATCGATCTCGCCGCAGGGTTCAACGCGGTGCTCCAGCGGCTGGAACGATGCCAAACCGCGGCAAATGCCCTCGGGATCGGCACCGACGGCCAGAGCAGCCGTGGCGGCGCATAAGGCATTGATGACATTGTGATGGCCCGAGATCTTGAGCTCAGACGTGGCGACAAGCTGAGTCTCGACGCCCTTCAGGCGCACGACCATCTTGCCGTCGCGCACAAAGGCGGCGTCTGCACCCTCGGGCTCGTCAAAAGCGACCTTGCAGATGCGGCGACCCGGTGTGTAGATGTACTCATCGAACTCATGGATGCCGGCATCCTCGACGTCGATAACCACGAGGTCGTCATCGACCATATTCTCGAACAACTTGATCTTGGCAAGCGCATAGTTCTTGTGGCTCTTGTGCCAGCCCAGGTGGTCGGGCGTGATGTTGAGCAGCACCGCCACGCGAGGATGAAGCTCGGCGGTCGTCGCAATCTGATAACTCGACAGCTCGGCCACAAACCACTCATTGTGTGCGCGGCCGTCGATCTCGTTCACCGGCGGCTCGCCGATATTGCCGACGGCCACGCTGGCTTCACCGGCGGCCTTGAGCAAATAATCGGTCAGCGACGTGGTAGTTGTCTTGCCATTGGTGCCCGTGATGGCGATCCAATTTTGGGGAGACAGGCGATAGGCAAACTCGGGCTCGCCCATAATCTGAGCGGCATGCTCACGCCCGGCCTTAAAGAAGGCCGAGAACTCCGAGATACCCGGGCATGTCACGCACACGTCATAGGCACCCTCGACCTGCTCGGTGCCGTAGACAAACGACGCGCCCTGCGCCTCGAGCGCACGTGTGGCGTCATTGGGCTCGGAGGTACCGCCGCCATACACGGTCGTGGCGCTCACGCGCTCGGGGTGAGCCAACGCCCAACGGGCGACATCGAGACCGGATTTACCCTGCCCCAAAACAAGCAGGCTAAAGACATCAGCAAGAGGCATGAAAGACCACTATCCCAACTGGAAGAACAGGGCGAGGCCAACGGCGCCAAAGGCCGCGGCGATAATCCAAAAACGGATAACGACCTTGGTCTCGGCCCAGCCCTTCTTTTCGAAATGATGATGGATGGGCGCCATAAGAAAGACGCGCTTGTGCGTAAAGTGGAAATAGACGACCTGGATCATAACCGACAGGGTCTCGACGATAAACAAACCGCCGATGATGAGGGAAACGACTTCGGTGTTGGTAATGATGGAGGTGCAGGCAAAAGCGGCACCCAGGGCAAGCGAGCCGGTATCGCCCATAAAGATGCTCGCCGGGTAGCAGTTGAACCACAAAAAGCCCAGGCAGGCACCGGCGCACGCCGTGCAGAAGATGGACAGGTTCACGTCACCGTGCAAAAACGCCATGGCGGCCATGGCGAGCATGGCGATCATGGAAGTGCCGCCGGCAAGGCCGTCCAGACCATCGGTCAGGTTCACGGCATTGGAAAGACCAGCGATCATCAGCCAGCAAAATACAATGTAGAGCCACGGGAACGAAAGGCCGCAGATGGTGGTCGAAAGAACACCGAGGTCAATCGTCAGGCCGCCGGGAAAACGAATCTCGGGGGCGACGCCGCACCAATTGACGGCGAGCACGGTAAAAGTGACGCAGATGATGGTCAGACCGATCATCTTGGCGTGAGGCGTCAGGCCGAGCGAGCGACCGTGCGTGACGGAAGTCAGGTCGTCGATGAGACCCAGAACGCCGGTGGCCAGCGTGGCAAGCAGCACGAGCACGAGCTCGGCGGTGAGCTTGCCCATCAGCAGGCAGGTCAACGAGATCGCGACAAGGATGATGACGCCACCCATGGTCGGCGTACCCTGTTTAATCAAATGACGCTTGGGGCCGTCGGCTCGGACCTGTTGGCCGATACCCTCGACCTTCAGCAGCTTAATCCACCACGGCATAAGCAGCAACGCAATGGCGGCAGCGATGCCAAGTCCCAAAAAGGCCTGATACGTAGGATACGAGGGATTGCCGAACATGGGCTAGCACACACCTTCCACAAAGCGGTCGAGCTCAACAAAACGGGAACCCTTGACCAGTACAACATCATGATTTTCAAGCGCGCCGCCCATGCGGTCGAGCACCTGCTGATAATCGGAGAACACCTGGATGCGGTCCTCATCCATACCCATCATACGTGCGGCATCGGCCATGAGCTGAGCCAGCTCGCCGCCCACGCACGCGAGCATGTCGAGCTTCTTGGCGGCGGCATAGGCGCCCACGAGCTCATGCATGCGGGGAGCCTCGTCGCCCATCTCGCCCATCTCGCCCAGGATCGCCATGCGCGAACCGTCACAGATGAGCGAGCACAGCAAATCGAGGCCGGCAGCCATAGACTCGGCACTGGCGTTATAGGAGTCGTCGATGATGCGTGCTCCGCTCTTGGCGCGCTTGATCTCCTGACGGTGACCGGTGATCGTAAGGCCCCTAAAGGCAGCATCGATCTGCTCGGGCGTCACGCCCAGACGATAGCCGACCGCGGCGGCCTTGACGGCATTGGGCACGGACTGCACGCCGGGAATGGCCAGCATGGTATCGACCGTGTCGCCCTGACCAAAGTCGAGCGTAAAGACCGGATGGCCCTCGTCGTCGACGCGGATGTCGCGTGCGCGGACCTCGTCGTCGTCCGAGACACCGGCCAGCATCACGTCAATACCCGCAGGCCGAGCGAACGTATCGCGAATGAACGGCGTGAAGTCGTCCTCGCCGCCCAAAACCAGCAACGGCGAGAAATCGCCGGCGGCGCACATGCCCTGGACAATCTCGGACTTGGCGCGGGCGATGTTCTCGCGGCTGCCCAGGATGCCGATGTGGGAGGTTCCGATCTTGCTCACAATGGCAAGATTGGGGTTGGCAGACTGGGACAGGCGCTCAATCTCATGAAAATGGTTCATGCCCATCTCGAGCACCAGAACCTCGGTATCGGCCGGAGCGGAAAGCACCGTGAGCGGCATACCGATCAGGTTGTTGAAATTGCCCTTCGTGGCCCAGACGCGATAACGCTTGGCGAGCACGGCGGCGAGCACGTCCTTGGTCGTCGTCTTGCCAATCGAACCGGTAATGCCGACGACCAGGCAGCCAAGCTCCAGGCGATATACATGCGCCAGGCGCAGCAAGAACTCCTCGGGGTCGTCGGTCAGCAAGATGGCGCATCCTTTGTCCTGCGCCAGCGAAACCAGCTCGGCATCGGGCTCGCGCGTCATCACGACGGCACCGGCACCCGACTCGATAGCACGGGAGGCAAAATCATTGCCGTCGACCTTTTCGCCGGGGAAGGCGACAAAGATCGTCCCCTCCTCGACCTGACGCGAGTCGATAACGCACCCGCGGCATACCCGATCGACTTCTTCCGTCACGGTTCGGGCCCCCGTTGAGGCCGCGAGGTTGTTGACGGCGATCTCTATCATTGCAGCTCCCCTGTAAACCTAATAATGCTATCGGCGTATTGTATCCCAGTGCCATGCGCGCGTGGTGCAGGGCATGTGAACACCCTTCAGATCAAACGGCAGACCACGCTCAAGATTGTAACCCCCTACTTCGTGCGCGGGATACCCAGCACGTCGAGCGCGTTGGCCATAATGGACTGGAATGGCACCGCGGCGGCATCCGAGCCGCTCGGCGTTCCATCGAGTGTGATATAGCACAGCACCTTGGGCGATTGTGCCGGCGCAAAGCCCATAAAGGACGACATGTAGTTCTCCTTGAGGTAACCGCCGTTCTCGTCAGCGCGCTCGGCCGTACCGGTCTTGCCCGCCACGTCATAGCCATCGACCGCACCGCCAACGCCCGTGCCTTCGGACACGACCGTCTGCATGCACGATGTCACCTGGGCGGCAGCGTCCTCCGAAATCGCACGCTCGCCTTCGCCCCAGTCCTTCTCATCGCCCTTGCTGGACTTATAGAAGTGCGGCGTCATCATCACGCCGCCGTTCGCGATGCCGCCCACGGCACGTGCGACCTCAATCGGCGAGACGGACAGCGCCTGGCCAAAGCTCATCGAGCCCAGCGTGGCGCCGTCGTACTGGTCGCGCTCCTTGACGATGCCCAGACTCTCACCCGGAAAATCGACACCGGAGCTATGGCCGATACCCCACTTGTCCACATAGGTGGCAAAATCATCGGCACCGATCTTGCGTCCCACCAGGACAAAGCCCACATTGGACGAACGGCGCATCATCTCGCGCACGTCCATGGTCATGGTGTAGTCGCGCTTATCGGCGTCGGTAACGGTGTCGTCGCCAACCTTAATGCTCGCCGGCACCTCAAACGACGTGCTCGAACGCACGGCACCCAAGTCGAAGCCGGCACCGGCCACGAGCGTCTTAAAGACCGAACCGGGCTCGTAGGCATCGGTAACCAGGCGCAAGTTCATGTCCTCGGTCTTGGCGTTTTCCAGATCGGTCTGGTCATATGTCGGATACGAGCATGCCGCCAGAATCTCGCCCGTCGTGGGATCGGTGACCAGGGCCGAGCCGTTCTTGGCCTTGGTCTTTTCGACCGCCTCGGCCAGGGCGTCCTCGGCGGCGCGCTGGATATTGACATCGAGCGTCGTCACGATGTCCACGCCGTCCACCGCGGCAACCTTTTTATAGGCGCCGCCCGCGATATAGCTACCGTCCCTCGCCCGCTCACGCACCAGCGAACCGTTGGTTCCGGTCAAAAGCTTGTTGTACTGTTTTTCGAGGCCCGTCAGACCGTCGTTGTCCACGTTTACCACGCCAAGCACCTGCGATGCCAGGTTGCCGTAGGGGTACACGCGCTTCATGGCCTGCTCAAAGAGCACGCCTGGCAGGTTCTTCTTCTCCAGCGCCGCGGCATCGTCCTCGTCCACCTGGCGTTTGATATACACCCAGGTGCCATCCGACTCAACGAGCTCGCGACAGGTCTTTTTATCGATTCCCGTAGCTTTGACCAGCGCCGATACCGTCTTGTCAACGTCCTCGATAAGCTGAGGATTCACGGCGATGTTGCGGCATTCGACCGACGACGTCAGCACGTTGCCGTTACGGTCGTAGATGGTACCGCGCTTGGCATACAGCGTCTGCGCAAGCAAGCGACGTGCATCGGCACGGTCGCGCAGCTTATCGGCTTCCACAATTTGATAGTCGGCAAGGCGAAGGACGCCCAAACCCAAGCCAAACCCGATGAAGCCCATGACGGCTTTGCGACGGGGCAGCGGCGTGCCCTTGAGCCATTCGGTCGACGAGCTCTTGCGTGGTCTGGTGTTATGCATTTGAGGACCACTCGAGCCACGGAGACGCGACGCGGGGTCGTTGCCATAGGACGGCCTCGCGTTGTAAGATGGCCGACCCGTTCCTTGATAACCAGAACGTCCCCGCGATGAGGGACGTCCAGAACCGCGACCCCCGTCGGAGCCGCGGCGATAGTCATTTGTCATACTCAGCTACCGTCTTGTTACTGAGCGGTCGCGGTCGAGCTAGCGCCCGCGGCTGCATCCTGCGAAAAGTCAAGTGTAACGCTCTCGCTGGGCTCCACCATGCCATAAGCGCCCGCAAGGTCGCGAATGCGCGTGTCGGCACCATAGACCGAATGCATGACCTCCAGGTCGGAGCTCTCATCGGTCGCCTTCTCGAGCGTGTTGGTAAGCGCGGCGTTGCTGTTGAGCACCTGGGCCGTAACGCCGGCGAGCGCCACACGGGCGACACCGATCGTCATGAAGATGGCCGCAATGATGCAAAACGTTTTAAGAACGCTCATGAAAACCGGGCTTACCGCCTGGTTTGCCTGACGGCCCGCGCCCGTGTAGACATCAAAGCGCGGCGTGCGCTGCTCGCGGGGAGCAGCGGGAGCCTGCGGTGCCTCACGATAGGCGGGCATGGCGTTCATATCATAGGCGAGTGCTGCGTTTGAAGTGTTGTAGCCCATGATATGCCGCCTCCCATCCCGAGTACGTTGGTAGTGTGTTTAAGCTTCGTTTGTGGTACGAGCGGGAGGTCCAATATCGCGCGGTCGCGTCTACAGACGCTGCGCCACGCGGATCTTGGCTGATCTCGCCCGAGGGTTGCGCGCAACCTCATCGGGTTGGGCAACCAAGGGTTTGCGGGTGATGACCTTGAGTATCGGCACGTTGCCGCACACGCACACCGGAATCTCCGGCGGACACGTGCACCCCTGGCTCATCTCCTTAAAGTGGTTCTTTACGATACGGTCCTCGAGCGAGTGA
>DBEYTJ010000041.1:0-2334 GCA_048181065.1 Collinsella sp. | reverse complement strand
ATTTGCCATCTGGTCGTTTGCCGCGTAAATCGCCGTCATGGTGCGATCGTGCTCGGCCAGGTACCTGCCGGCCTCGTAGCCGCTGTTGGCAGACCAGTCGCCCTCGAGCGGCTCTGCCGGCTCGATGTGTTTACGCTCGAGTGCATCCTGCCAACCGGCGCGACGAAATTGCTCGTCGACCGAGAATGACGGGCCGCCAATATAGCGAATCTGCTCGTGCCCTAGCTCAAACAGGTGATCCATAAGCAATAGCGAGCAACCGTAATGATCGGAATCGACCGTGGTCACGCGCGGATGCGCGTACATGGTAACGATGACCGTGCCAATGCCCGGCAGTGGATCAAACGTCTCAAAATCGGGTGCCATGCGACTCATGCCGATAATGATGCCGTCCACGGGCAGCGCGGCCATACGACGCGTGGCCTCGGCGAGCGAAAACTCCTCGGTCTTGGACATCTCGACCAGCGTGATGGCGCAATTATGCTCGCGAGCAGCGCTGGCGATGCCATCGATCATTGAGAGGTTGCCAAACTTGGTAACATCGTTGACGCATAGGCCGACCGAATGGTAACGGCCGTCGCGCAGCGAGCGACCGGCATAACTCGGACGAAAGCCGAGCTCTTGCATAGCGGCTTGCACGCGCTGGCGCGTCTGCTCGTTGACGTTGGGCAAGCCGTTGGCAACGCGCGAAACCGTCTGCTGCGAAACACCGGCAGCGCGGGCAACGTCGGCCATGGAAACCGGACGCGTACCTGTATCGTTGGAAGGGCGCCTTGCCACAAAATCACCTTCATCCTTGCGAGATCTGAATAGCGTGAATGCCGGCCCGAACGGAAACACGCCCCGCACCGAGGCCCGCTATCGTCGGACGCATGTTAACGTACTCTACTTTTTCTATCGGCGGTTCTTTTGCTCCATATGTCCATACAGCCACACCGTTCACGGCCGAAAATCTACCGATTACCAGATTCTCAAAAATAGATATGCGTTGTGTTATGAGTACGTTAACATACCCATTAACGTGCGGCACCGCGACCGTCTGGTTTGTGGTGCTCAAAATTGTTAACGTACTCATTAACGACACGGATCAGTCTCTCCGGTGTCAAGGAAAGGACCCCCATGACCGCCCCCGACAAAAAGACACTCGCCACGCTCACCAAGCTGTTCGAGGAGGAGTTTGGCCCCATCGGCGATCGCCAGGTGCTCTATGTGCACGCGCCCGGCCGCTCCGAGATCAGCGGCAACCACACTGACCACGAGGGTGGCCACGTTATCGCCGGCTCGCTCGATGTCGCCGTCGACGGCATCGCCGTGGCAACCGATTCCAACAAGGTTCGCGTAGCCGACGAGGGCTATCCCACGTTTGAAATCGCGCTCGACACGCTAGACGTTCAGGAGTCCGAGAAGGGCACGTCCGCAAGCCTCGTGCGCGGTATGGCCCACGAGATCGCAGCCCTTGGCGTTGAGCCCCACGGCTTCGACTTCGCCTTCACCTGCTCCGTCCCCTCGGGCGGCGGTCTTTCGAGCTCCGCTGCCGTCGAAGCCGCATACGGACGCGCCATGGAAACCCTCTGGGGCGCGCCCGCAATTGAGCCCGTCGCACTCGCCCAAATGAGCCAGCGCACCGAGAACAACTATTATGGCAAGCCCTGCGGTCTGATGGACCAGGCCGCCGTATGTCTGGGCGGCCTTGCCTACATGGACTTTGAGGACCAGGCTCAGCCTAAAACCCAGAAGCTCGAGCTCAACTTTGAGGATCACGGCTATGCGCTCGTGCTCGTTAAGGTCGGTGCCGACCACGTGGCAGCCACCGACGACTACGCCGCCGTTCCGCGCGAGATGCAGGACGTTGCCGCCGAGTTTGGCAAGGCACGCCTGTGCGAGGTAAACGTGGCGGACTTTGACGCCAAGCTCCCCGAGCTGCGCGCCAAGCTGGGCGACCGCGCCTGCCTGCGCGCCGTTCACTACTGGTACGAAAACGGCCTGGTCGATAAGCGCTGGGCTGCCCTGAACGCCGGCGACATCGATCAGTTCCTGGTCCTGACGCGCGAGTCCGGCGCCAGCTCTGCCATGTACCTGCAGAATGTCGTTGCCAAGCTGGGCTCCGAGCAGCCTTCGATGTATGCCCTGGCACTGGCCGAGCACGTGCTCGACGGCCGTGGCGCCGTCCGTATCCACGGTGGCGGCTTTGGTGGCACCATCCAGGCCTTCGTGCCGCTCGACCTGGTCGACACCTTTATCACCAAGATGAACGGCTGGCTGGGCGAGGGCTCTGCCCGCCACTACGCAATTTCTGACAAGGGGGCTTACGCGGCATGGCTGTAATGACTGACG
>DBEYTJ010000040.1:0-1076 GCA_048181065.1 Collinsella sp. | reverse complement strand
TCGGTGACTACCGAATCCTGTGCGACATCAATGACGGCAGGCTCGTCATTCTCGTGGTCGATGTTGCGCATAGACGCGAGGTTTACAAGCGCAGATAAAAAAAGAAAAGCCCCAGCAAGCTTGGCGGCAGCAGGGGCATTCGAGACAAGGAGATTATAGCATGGCGGCAAACGCTGGCGAGACGAAGGTGAAGCTCTGGGAGGGCATCTGCTACCCAGAGAACATGCGCGATGACTGGCAGGACGAGATAGACGACATTCTTCAAGTGCCTTTCGCTTATGCGGTTCACGACATAGACCATGACCAGAAGAGCAAGCAGCGCAAGACGCATGCGCACGTCATTGTTGTCTGGGGTGGCAACACGACACGCAAGGCAATCATCAACGTCTTGAACCGATTGAGCGCGGACGGCAAGAAGTGCTGTTCGTCAGCCGAGCCAATCAACAACATCAGGCATGCGTATGACTATCTGATTCACGACACGGCTTCCTGTCGCAAGAAGGGCAAGGAGCTGTATCCGGTCGAAGCACGCATCGAGGGAAACAACTTCGACATTGGTCAGCTCGAACAGCTCTCGACTAAGGACAAGCAGGACATGCTCTTCGAGTTGGTCGGCTTCATCATGTGCGAGAGGTTCGAGACCATCAACGATTTCACGGCTGCGGCGCTGAGGGAGTTTCCAGAGCAGTACCGCGAAATCATCGTGGGGTACAACTCGATTCTCGAGCGCTATTGTCGCGGGAACTATCTGAACGCCGAACGTAAGCGCAAGTGCGTGGAACAGTCAGGTGCCAAAGAGTAGTCGGGTCAATGCAGCAATGCGTGACTACGGGGCGGCGTGGTCTGCGCTCGCGCAGATCTAAGCCGACTCGTTCACGGATTGCGGAATTGACGCGACGGCCAACCGAATAGACCAGACTTGATTAAGGGTCGATGGACGCTCTGCTCCATCGACCCTTTCCTTGCCCGTGTCTCGACTGGATGAGACCTGCAGAATCGGGCGGCTCATTATTTTTCGCTAACTACGTCCGAAAAATAATGTGACAAATGACAAATGACAAATGACCACAGGGGGG
>DBEYTJ010000039.1:0-13770 GCA_048181065.1 Collinsella sp. | reverse complement strand
CGTCCTTAAGGTTGATGCCTTCCTCAACCACCAGTGCGACGTTGAGCTGTTCGACCACATGGGTGCCGAGTGGGCCCGTCTGTTCGAGGGTGTCGAGATCAACAAGATCCTGACGATCGAGGCTTCGGGCATTGGCATGGCTTGCATCGCAGCCCAGCATTTTGGCGGCGTGCCGGTGGTCTTTGCCAAGAAGGCACAGTCCATCAACCTTGACGGCGAGCAGTATGCCACGACCATCTATTCCTTTACCAAGCAGAAGGAGTATCCGGTCATTGTTGGCAAGCGCTTCCTGTCCGAGGGCGACAAGGTCCTGATTATCGACGACTTCCTGGCCAACGGTTGCGCGCTTGAGGGCCTTATTAAGATCTGCGAGGCTGCGGGCGCTGAGGTGTCCGGTATTGGCATTGCGGTGGAGAAGGGCTTCCAGGGCGGTGGCGATAAACTCCGCGAGCGCGGCTTCCGCGTTGAGAGCCTGGCCCGTATCGCCGAAATGGACTGCGAGAACGGCGAGATCACGTTCGCCTAGGCGCGCAGCACAAGCGATTGGTATGCGATGTGACAAAGGGACTGTCCCTTTGTCACATTTTTTGTATGAGGGGAGGTATTGATATGGATGAGAACAAGATGGGATGGCGCGAGTATGCGCGCTATGCCGAGATGTCGGTCGAGGAGCTGGCACGCGATTGCGAGGTGCAGGTGTTTCGCGCGACGGGTCCGGGCGGACAGGGCGTGAACACGACGGACTCGGCGGTGCGCATGAAGCATGGGCCCACGGGGATTGTCGTGACGGCGCGTGAGAGCCGCAGTCAGTTTCAGAATCGCAGCTGCTGTCTGCGTAAGCTGCGCGCTGAGCTTGAGCGTCGCGGGCGTCCACCTCGCCGGCGCGTCAAGACCAAAGTGCCACAGCGATCGCGCCAGCGTAGGCTCAACGACAAGCACTTCAACGCGATTAAAAAGGCCAACCGTCGCAAACCGGGCAGCGACGAATGATTTCCTCATAAGTTGCGGTGAAATAGGGACTGTTTTGCGGCTTTTGCTGCATAAACAGTCTCTATTTCACCGCAACTTAGGTGGGGTTAGCGGGTTGGGTGCCAGACCTCGAGGACGGCGGGAAGGACATCGACCTCGATGCGTGAGGCGACGATGGGCTCGCCGTCGGCCTGGATGGGATAGTTGGGCTCCTCGAACGTGAGCTCGGCATGACGGCAGCGGCGCATGCGAACCGGCGGCAACTTGGTATGGTGGCCGTCCTTGGCCGAAAGAAACATAGGCAGGGCAATCGCGCGAGGGACGGGGCCGCAGGCGTAGCAAACATCGAGCTTGCCGTCGCACGGGTCGGCGTCGGGACAGATGCGATAGCCCGAACCATAGGTGGGCCCCAGCTGGATGGCCATAATAATCGCGCGTACGCGCTCGGCGGGCGCGCCATCAAAGCTGACTGTCATGGGGTAGTTGCGGTAGCGCAGGCCAAACTGCTCAAGTCCCGAGAGGGTGTAGAGCGGAGCGCCGGCGAGCCCCGTCTTTTTTCGCAGCTCGGTGGTGCCCAGGCCGATGGCGGCATCGATACCGACCGAAAGCGTCTGGTCGTAGTACTCAACGGCAGCCTCGCCGCTGCCGCTCGCAGGGCGCCACGAGCGAATGCGCCCGATGTCCTGACGCTGCAGCTCGCAGGTGAGCAGCGCGCCAAAATCTTTGCCGGAGAAATCGTCGATACCGAGCGTTTGGGCAAAATCGTTGCCGGAGCCCACGGGTAGGACGGCAAGGGCGGGACGGACCGCCTCATCCTGCGTCATGAGTCCATTGACGACCTCGTGGATCACGCCGTCGCCGCCGAGTGCGATAACCGTGCGGTAGCCCCGGGCCTGTGCGGCAAGCTCCTTGGCGTGCCCTATTCGCTCGGTCAGCACCAGGTCAAACTGGGATGCGCGTGCAGTCATGTCCAAAAAGCGCTGCAGGCGCTCAGCGACTTCGCGCGCCGCACCCGACTGGGCGGCGGGGTTGGCGATGATGAGCGTGCGACCAAAATCAGTTGCGTGCATGGGGCGACTCCCGGCGTGTGACATGACAGTGCGGTCGCGCTCAGGTCGAATTGCCCCTGATTGTGGCTGCACGGCGATTATTACATCTACTCTATCAGGTCGTTGTGGCGCTCGATAGCATCCGCTACCGTACCGCCCTCATCCACAATAAGCGAACGGCGCTTGGGTGAGATGATGCGCTGGGCGGGGTACACGCCGCGGTGTCCGCCGGTTAGATAGCTGATAAAGGCCACGATGACAAAGAACCCGGCGGCCGTGCCGTGGAACAGGTCGATGGCCATCATGCAGGTGGTGATGGGCACGTTGAGGCCGGCGCAGAAGACGCCGAGCATGCCGAGGGCTGCCATAAAACTCGGGTCGAGTCCGGCGAGGCATCCGATCCATCCGCCGAGTGCCGCACCGATGCCAAACAGGGGCGTGACCTCGCCGCCTTGGAAACCGGCGCCCAGGGTGAGCGCCGTTACGACGAGCTTGATGGCGGCATCGGCGAGGGTAGTCTTGCCGGCAAACCCGGCACCCGAAAGCCACGTGGAAAGGCCGGCATACTCCCAGGCGTCAAGCATCGCATAGACCGCGAGAACCACGAGCGCGCCGATGAGCGCGCGGACGAGATAGTTGGTGATGAAACGCGCGTACAAGCTCTTGACGGTTCGAACCGACCAGGCAAAAAGGCGTGCCGTGAGGCCAAAGACGACAGCTCCGATAACGACGATGACAACCGTCCGCGGCGTCATGGCGGGAACGCTGGCGATGACATTCGCTTCGTATTCGGTGCCCAGAGCGAGTGACGTAAAGTAGCCGGTAAACGAGGCGATGAGGCAGTAGATGCCTGCGGTGTAGTCGATCTTGCCGATAAAGCACATCTCCATGCCAAAGAAAGCCCCGGCAAGGGGCGAACCGAATACGGCGCCAAAGGCCGACGAGATGCCGGCGAGCATCAGGTCGTGGTGATCGTGCTTTTTGAGATGGGCGAGGTTCGAAACGTTGCTGGCGATCGTGCCGCCGATCTGCACCGCGGCGCCCTCACGGCCGGCCGAGCCGCCCGTCAGATGCGTGAGCGTGGAGCACACAAACGTGAGGATGGCCATGCGTGCATGGATGAGTCGTGTGCCCAGGGCGGAGTCGATGACCAGATTGTTGCCGCGTTTGGCGGCAAGGCCGTGGTTTTTGTACACCCATGCGGTGGCAACGCCCACCACGGGAAGCAGGGCGTATATCCACGCGTGATGCTCGCGATAATCGGTCGCGATATTTAGCGAAGCCAAAAATGCCCAAGCGGCAACGCCCATGGCGAGCGAGACGATGACGACGAGCACGAGCAACTTGGCGCTCGCGAGTAGGTTGCGGGCGTTGCGGCGCGTGTCGGCAGCCAAGAGATGCTCGGAGCGGGTGAGTTGATGCCTGCCTGCCATGATGACGTCGTTCAGGGAGAAAAAGCCGCCGTCGTCGAGCGGCCGGGAATGATCTTGCGCCTCGTTTGCGCTTTCGGGTTTATTGTTATGAGCCATACGTTCCTCTTTTAGGTTGCAACGCAAGCATTATAAAGCGTGGTAAACGCGACGAGCCGGTGGGTTGGTTTCCATTCTGTTTCGCGGCCTGCAACCGACAGGTGTATTTGCGGGTACAGGCCGAGTCGCGGTCGTGCGTCGGGGGATTATACTGAGACAAGCATAAAGAATCGGCGCCCCTGTTGTGCGCCGTGGCATTAAGAGGTGCATATGGCAGAGAAACTCATTCCGCTGGATGACGCACAGTCGATTATCCTGTCGCACGTTGCTCCGACCGATCTCGTCGAGATTCCCGTGTGGCAGGCCGCCGGTCTTCCCTTGGCCGAGGACGCGGTGGCCGATATCGACATCTCACCGTTTGCCAACAGCGCCATGGACGGGTATGCCGTGCGCGCAGCCGATCTTGCTGCGGCCATCGGTGACACTCCGGTGACGCTCTCCGTCGTAGGGCACGAGGCGGCGGGCCATGTCTTTGAGGGCGTGGTCGGCGCGGGCGAGACGGTCCGCATCATGACAGGCGCGCCGGTGCCCGAGGGTGCCGACGCCGTAGTGAAATACGAGATCGTCGACGTGCTCGATGGCAACGGCAACGAGGGCTCGCACGTTCGCTTCTCGGCGCCTGCCAAGGTAGGGGAGAACGTTCGCTCTGCTGCCGAGGAGGCCCATGCCGGCGATGTTGTGATGCATGCCGGCGAGGTCGTGGCTCCGGCGGGCGCGGGTCTGCTGGCAAGCGCCGGATACGCGAGCGTGAAGGTGCATGCTGCCCCACGTGTGGGCATCATCTCGCTGGGCACGGAACTGGTCGCACCGAGTAGGGTGCCGGCGCGCGGTCAGATTCGCGATTCCAATTCCTCGGCGCTGATGGCCGAGGCACTCGATGCCGGCGCCGAGCCCGTGTTCTACGGCATCGCGCCCGACGATGAGCAGGCGATTGCCGAGCTGGTGCATCGTGCCGTGCAGGAGTGCGATTTTGTCATTACGAGCGGTGGCGCCTCGGCGGGCGACTACGACTATGTGACGGCGCTGGTCAAGCGCGAGGGCGAGGTGCTGTTCGATCGCATCTCGATGCGTCCGGGCAAGGCCATCACGTTTGGCTTGCTCGGGGGTAAGCCCTACCTGGGGCTTTCGGGCAATCCGGCAGCGGCGTATGTGGGCTTTGAGATGCTTGCCCGCCCGGCAATCCGCAAGATGCGCGGCTTTGCCGAGGGTGCTCGTCCCGTTCAGCGCGCGGTTCTCACTCACAGCGTAAAGAAGCGCCAGGACCGACGCTTCTATGACCGTGCCACGGTTGCACGCGATGCACAGACGGGCGAGCTTGCGGTCACTGAGGCGAAGAGCCAGAACTCGGCGCTGCTGGGAACCATGCAGCGGGCAAACTGCCTGCTGCGTATTAACGAGGGTCCGTGCGAACTTGAGTCGGGCGATATCGTGGACGTTGTCCGCGTCGATCTGCCCGAGGGAACGGTGTTGTAGGAGGAAGACTATGGAGTTGAAGATTTCGATCGTGACGTGCTCGGATACGCGCGATCTTGCTCAGGACGAGGCTGGAACCGCACTCGAGGAGCTTATCGAGTCGCAGAGCTGGACGGTCGCCTCACATGTGGTCGTGCGCGACGACGTCAGCGAGATCGGTGATGCCATTGTGGAAGCCGCCGATGAGTGCCACGCCAATGTCGTGCTCACCTGCGGCGGCACGGGGCTTTCGATGCGCGATGTGACGCCCGAGGCGACACGTGCCGTCTGCGACCGCGATGTGCCGGGTATTGCCGAGGCGATTCGTGCGTACTCCATGACCAAGACACGTCGTGCCATGCTCTCGCGCGCTATTTGCATGCAGCGTGGGCATACACTTGTCATTAACTTTCCGGGATCTACGAAAGCGGCCCGCGAAAGCTGGGAGGCCGTGAGCGACCAGCTGGAGCACGCGGCTCAGATGACAGCGGGCGGCGGACATACCAACTAAGCGGTTTACCTGCGGCGGGGCGACCTGAACGGCTGCTCCGCCTTTTATTTGCGCCCAAGGGGACGGCATTCTGTAGGCAAGCCTGAAAATATATTCTCAGATAAGAATAATTTCTCATAATCATTATTCGCGCTGAAGTATAATCTAATTACAGAATAAAGCCCGCGGTGGGGTACCCGGGCAAAACGTCCGAAAGGGTTGAATATGTTCGATATGGTTTCTCGCCGCGGTTTTGTCTCGCTTTCTGCTGCCGCTGCCGCCGGCCTTGGCCTTGCCGGCTGCTCGGGTAACAAGACGTCCGAGCCCGCTGGTTCCGATGCCGGCTCTGCAAAGTCTTCCTCTAAGAAGAAGGCTGTCGAGCTGCAGATCTTCGCTGCCAACTCACTCGAGAAGGCCCTTCCCGAGGTCCAGGAGCTCTACACCGACCAGACCGGCACCACCTTTGCCGACACGCAGTTTAAGGCTTCTGGCGATCTCGTCGAGCAGATGAAGGCCGGCGCTGCCGTCGACGTGCTCATCACCGCTTCCAAGGGCACCATGGATGACGCCGAGACCGCTGAGCTCGTCGATACCGATACCCGCGAGGATATGTTCGTCAACGACCTCGTGATTATTCGCGCCGAGGGCTCCGACACCAAGGTCGAGGCCATCGCCGACGTCGCGAATCTGGATGGCAAGATCGCCATCGGCGACGCCAAGACCGTTCCGGCCGGCAAGTACGCCAACCAGGCGCTGGCTTCTGTGGGCCTCTACACCGGCACCGAGGGCGATGATGGCGAGTACGCGCCCGAGATTGCCGACAAAGTGGCCTTGGCCGATAAGGTCGGCACCGCTGCCGCCTACGTCTCTACGGGCGACTGCGTGGCCGGTTTTGTCTACAGCTCCGATATCTTCCGCTACGACGGCATCGAGGAGGCCTTTGTGTGCCCCGAGGATTCGCACAAGCCCATCGTGTACCCGGGTGCCGTGGCCGATAGCTCCGAGCGTGCCGACGAGGCCAAGGCGTTCATCGACTTCTGCCTGTCCAACAAGAAGGCGCAGAAGATTTGGGCTAAGTACGGCTTTGAGCTTTCCGAGTAGTGCATAGCCGAGCTACATAACGATATGCTTGAGGGCGGGCGTTCTTGCGATCGCCCGCCCTTTTTTGATTGAAACGGCGCGCCCGCGCGCCGTTGCCGTATGTTTGAGGAGTCGCCCGTGTCAAGGAAAACGATTCGCCTGCTCGCCGTGCTGGCAGCGCTTGTCTTTGCGTTTACCTCGCTGCCCGGGGTTGCCCGTGCCGAGGCGCTCTTTACTACTGCCGATGGGCGCCAGGCGACCGAGGACTCCGCGCTTATCGATGACGTCGATTTTGGCCTCAATGCGTTTGAGCGCAATGCCAAGGGAACGGCACGCTCGTTTGCGGGTCAGCCCGAGGGCTATCGTTTTCCCATCTACAAAAAGACGTCGCTCGTAACGGTGACCACGCCCATGAGCGTCGTGGTGTGGGTTGATGCGCACGCTGCTCAGGAGGCGGGCGTTGATATCGCAGCCACTTCCGACCAAAAGGCGTTTAAGAAGATGCTCACGGGGCTCGATAAGTCTCACTCCATGGGCGGAGCGCTGCTGGAGGATCCAAAGCTCGAGTGGGTGTTTACCTCGGACAATGAGTTGGTGCAGGGCGATTACCGCTATCGGTTTAAGGTGAAGGGCGGTGACGGCGATTACTACACGGTGGTAAATGCCGCCGACTCCGCGAACGCCGAGCTAAACTTGGGTGACGGCGCCCTGTGGAGCGATAACGCCGCCCTGGTGCCGTATGCGAGCGTCTCGACGACGGAGCCGCCGTCACTGGCAGAGCGCGCCGCAGCCTTCTTTGGCGGTATCGACTATCGTCCGTTTTGGGTGTCCATCAAAACGAGCGGACTTGCCCTGGTAATCGCGTTTGCGTTGGGCCTGTTTGCCGCATGGAAGACCATGGGTACGACGAGCCGTATCAAGGGCCTGCTTGACTCGGTCTTTACCATTCCTATGGTGTTGCCGCCCACGGTCTGCGGCTTTCTGCTGCTTATGCTCTTTGGACGATCGACCAGTGTTGGCCAGTGGCTTATCGCGCACGGCGTCTCGATTGTCTTTACGTGGCCTGCGGCGGTGATCTCTGCCGTGGTGGTGTCGTTTCCCCTGGTTTACCGTACGGCGCTCGGCGCCTTTGAGAGCCTCGACACGCAGATGCTCGACGCCGCGCGAACCCTGGGATGGTCCGAGCGTCGCATCTTTACCAAACTCATGATGCCGCTCGGCTGGCCCTCGATTGCCGCCGGCACGGTGCTCGCCTTTGCCCGCGCGATGGGCGAGTTTGGCTGCACCCTGTTCTTTGCGGGCAACTACGCCGGCATTACGCAGACCATCCCCATCGCTATCTACTTTGAGTGGATGGGCGGCAACACCTCGGTGGCCCTCTTTTGGGTCGCCGTCGTGATTGCGTTCAGTTTCTTGGTCATCCTGTTCATCAACATGTACACCGCTCATTCGCAAAAGTATCGCGGGGGCCTTTCCCGTGCGGAGCGCAAACAGGCCAAAGAGCTTGCCGGACAGGGCGATTCGCTCGATCCGGCGGGCGGTGATGCCTTGCGTATCGATCGCGAGGCATTGGCTGAGCTCATGCGCGATGAGCCCGCTATGCAGGGAGGTCGATAGGCCGTGTCACTCGTTCTGGATATCAAAAAGCGCTATCCGGGGTTTATGCTCGACATGCAGCTTGAGGCCGGCGAGGAGCGTGTAGCGCTGCTTGGTGCCTCGGGCTGCGGCAAGAGCTGCACGCTGCGCTGCATTGCCGGTGTGGAGACGCCCGACGAGGGCAAGATCGTCGTCAACGGCGTGACCTTTTTTGACTCGTCGGCGGGCATCAACCTGTCGCCCCAGGAGCGCAAATGCGCCCTGCTGTTCCAAAACTATCAGCTGTTTCCCAACATGACGGTGGCCGATAACGTATGCGCCGGTGTAAAGGGTGCGGGCGACGCCGCCGCGCGCAAAAAGCTCGCCGAGCGCTATCTGGGCATTTTCGGTCTGGCCGATTTTGCCGATCGCTATCCCGCGCGCCTCTCGGGCGGCCAGCAGCAGCGTGTGGCGCTTGCTCGCATGGTGGCGGCGCACCCGGGCATCTTTATGTTCGACGAGCCCATGAGCGCACTCGATGCGTATCTCAAGAGCGCGCTTGAGCAAAACATGCTTGACCTGTTCGACGTGTGCAACCGCACCGTGCTTTACGTGAGCCACGACATCGACGAAGCATGCCGCCTCTGCCAGCGCATCTGCGTGATGCATAACGGGCATGTTGAGGAGATCGGCTCCGTCGAGAACGTGGTCCGCCGTCCGCAGACGCTGGCGGCGCTGCGCCTGACGGGATGCAAGAACACAAGCCGGGCGCGCAAGATTGGGCCTCAGGAAGTTGAAGCCCTGGACTGGGGCATGACCTTTAACGTGGGTCGCGAGGTTCCCGATAATGTGGCGTACCTGGGCATTCGCGCAAGCTATTTCCATGTTGACAATCGCGTTGAGCGGGGCCGTAACAGTTACGACTTGCACGTGGCCCGCGTGAGCGATTCGCGTTTTGAGCGCCTGGTGCTGCTGGACGTGCCGCGCGCTGATGCGCCCACGCGTCTGCAGTGGAAGGTCAACAAGGTGGGCGTGCCTGTCGACGAGCTGCCGCATGCAGGCGAGACACTGCGCATGCATTTCGATGCCAGCAGGATTCAGCTGGTTTGTCGGTAGGGCAGAGGGCGGGCTGTCGAGGATTCTCGGCAGCCCGCCGTTTCGTTCCCTACCGTTCGCCGAATGTAGAATGGTAATTAATTATCAAGCAAGATAATAATTTATTAAAAGGCAACGGGTACCTCTGTCGTACGAATGTCAACGGTGTTCGCATAGTCGATGACCGTTGATATAGTTGACCTCAACTTGTAAAGGAGGGTGCGCACATGCCGCAGACGACATACATTCGCCGTGTTGCCGCGCGCGCCCTGTATATGGCTCGGAGTCGCATGTGAGCGGGTATGTTCACGGCTCCGGGAGAGACGACGCACAACTAAATAATCGACCGCAAAGCAGGTTCCCTAAAATTCCGGGTTTGAGCACGGCTGGGCAATCGCCGTCCGTCGTGCATCGATACCGCTGTAATCCGTTTTTGGTTCGAGAGGGGAACCGTCATGGCTGAAGAATTTGATTTCCATCCGATGTGGGAGAGCCTCGGCATGAATCTTGCCGACCACGACATGCTGCTGGGTGCCGTGGGCCAGATGTACGGCGATATGTTCCTGACGCAGAATAATCGCCCTAAGTCCACGTCCTACCTGGATTTTGTCGCCACCAACATCCACAGCGGCCGCATTAAGGAGATGCTCGACAAGAAGGAGGCCGGCGAGGCCACCAAGATTGTTGGCAGCTTCTGCGTCTACGTGCCCGAGGAGATTGTGCTCGCCTGTGACGGCATCCCCGTGGGCCTGTGCTCGGGTGCCGACTGGGCAACGGACAAGGTCGAGGAGCACCTGCCGCGCAACACCTGTCCGCTCATCAAGAGCTTTGCCGGCTTTAAGCTGGGCGAGGTCTGCCCCTACATTGAGTCGAGTGACTTGGTGGTAGGCGAGAACACCTGCGACGGTAAGAAGAAGGCCTACGAGTTCTTTGCCACGCAAAAGAACATGTACGTCATGGATATTCCCAACGTGCACGACGAGTCGACGCTCGTGACCTGGAAGGCCGAGGTCAAGAAGCTCGCCGCCAAGATCGAGGAAGAGTGCGGCGTCACGATTACGCCTGAGCGTCTGAAGGCCGCCATCCACGCCGTCAATGAGAAGCGTCGCGCCCTGCAGCGCCTCGCTGCCACGCGCACTGCCGACCCAGCGCCCATCAGCGGTCTGGACAGCCTGCTGACCGTTCAGGCCGCCTTTATGGACGACACGCCGCGTCTGACCGGCGCCATTAATGATATGGCGGCTGAGTGCGAGCAACGTGTCGAGGCCGGCGAGGGCGTGGCACCCAAGGGGACCAAGCGCATCCTGTACACCGGTACGCCCATGGCCGTGACCAACTGGAAGCTGTTCAACCTCATCGAGAAGGCCGGCGGCGTCGTGGTGGGCGAGGAGTCCTGCACGGGTTCGCGCTACTACAAGGATCTGGTCGACGAGTCCGGTGAGACGGTCGACGAGATGCTTGATGCCATCGCCGAGCGCTACTTTAAGATCAACTGCGCCGTCTTTACGCCCAACGACCAGCGTATGAAGGACATTGTCCAGATGGCCAAGGACCTGCATGCCGACGGCATCGTCGACGTGGCCCTGCAGTTCTGCACGCTCTACGAGATGGAGTCGTTTGCCGTGGAGAAGGCCGCCGAGGAGGCGGGCATTCCGTTTATGCATATCACCACCGACTACGCCGGCGAGGACGCAGGCCAGCTGCAAACCAGGATTGAGGCTTTCTTGGAAACCATTTAGGGCTATCCGTCTCGGCGGTTTCCCCAGGCACCCGATCTTGCCGTTCAAACCGTCGCTTGCTACCAAAGTATGCGGCGTTCATCTTTCACGGCAACCTCGGGCACCTAGGAAAGCCGTTTCCTTGGTTCGTTAAAAGGTTTGTTAAGGAGTTATATGTCGGAAAATATTGAGCAGCCGTTGCCGTCCACGTTTGAGGAGTTCAACGAGCAGCGCAAGGCGGCGTTTATTCGCGTCAAGGATTATAAGCAGGCGGGTAATCGCCTGGTCGGTTTTCTGTGCAGCTACACGCCGCTCGAGATTATCGATGCCGCGGGGGCTGCGAGCGTGGCGCTGTGCGGCACGTCCGACGAGGTGATTCCCGAGGCCGAGAAGGTGCTGCCGGCAAATCTCTGTCCGCTCATCAAGTCGACGTACGGCTTTGCCTACTCGCAAAAGTGCCCGTTTACGTACTTTAGCGACATGATCATCGGTGAGACCACCTGCGACGGCAAGAAGAAGATGTACGAGCTGCTCAACGAGCTCAAGCGTACGCACATTCTGCACCTGCCGCAGGGTCGCGATCGCGCCTACGAGCGTGAAGGCTGGTACGAGGAGTGCCGCCTGCTCAAGGAGGAGCTCGAGGGCTTCTACGGCATTACGATTACTGATGACGACCTGCGCGCCGCCGTCCGTCGTCGCAATCGCCTGCGTGCGGTGCAGCTCGATATGTTCGCGCTTCAGGCCAACCAGCCTGCGGCCATGAGCGGTGTCGACCTGATGAGCACTATGTTTGCCGGTACGTTCAGCTTTGATATCGAGGCTTATACGCAGCAGCTGGAGCAAAAGGTTGTCAAGCTACGAGAGGCCTACGACGCGGGCGAGCGTCCGGTTGCGGCAGATGCTAAGCGCATTCTAATTACCGGTTGCCCGGTGGGCGGCGTGATCAACAAGATCGGTCGCACCATCGAGTCCAACGGCGGCGTGGTCGTGTGCATGGACGATTGCTCGGGCGAGCGTACGGCCGCCATGATGATCGACCCCGACGCTCCCGATATCCTACGCGCCATTGCCGATCGCTACTTGGACATTAATTGCTCGGTCATGACGCCCAACGACGGCCGCATGGACAACACCTTGGCCATGTGCGAGAAGTACCACGTGGATGGTGTGGTGGAAAACGTGCTGCAGGCATGCCACACCTTCAACGTTGAGAGCGCTCGTATGCAGGAGGCCGTCGAGGGTGCGGGCATTCCGTACATGAAGATCGAGACCGATTACAGCAACGGTGATATGGGCCAGATCGAGACGCGCATCGCCGCCTTCATCGAAACCCTCTAGCTTCCTCAGGCACCGGATCTTGCCCCTCAAACCGTCGCTTGTGTACCAAAGTACGCTGCGCTCCTCTTTCGGGGCAACCTCCGGCACCTGAGAAACCTAGAGCTAAGGCGCCTGAACGCGCCGCTACCTTTGATGTTCAGATTGGGAGAGAGCCATGATAGGGATCGGGATCGATATCGGGTCTACGGCGGCTAAGGCTGCTGTGGTCGACGGGGAGGGTTCGGTGGCGTGGACGTGCGTGCAGCCAACCGGGTTCTCCTCGGTCGATGCGGCCGAGCGCCTACGCGGCGAGCTCGCCGCAGCCGGCTATGACGTGACGGGCGACGGTGTTCGCGTGGTCGCGACCGGCTACGGCCGTGTCGCCGTGCCCTATGCGCACAAGGTCGTGACCGAGATTACCTGCCACGGCACCGGTGCCGTGCGCCTGTTTGGCGATCACGGCACGGTGATTGACGTGGGCGGCCAGGACACCAAGGTCATCCAGGTTAAGGGCGGCCGCGTGGCCAAATTTGCCATGAACGACAAGTGCGCTGCCGGAACGGGGCGCTTTTTGGAGATCATGGCCGACCGCCTAGGCATTTCCCAGCAGCAGATGGCCGACCTGGCGCGTTCCGGCGAGCCCACCAAGATCAGCAGCATGTGCACGGTGTTTGCCGAAAGCGAGGTCATCAGCCTCATCGGTCGCGGTGAGCCGCGCGAGAACATTGCGCGTGGCGTGATCGACAGCGTGGTCTCGCGCGTGGCGACCATGGCTGGGCAGGCGGCGGGCGCTCCGTACTATCTGACCGGTGGCCTGTGCGAGAACCCCTACGTTGTGGAGCGGCTGGCCGCGCTGCTGGGATCGCCGGTCACCACCTCGCCCCAGGCCCGCTTTGCCGGTGCCATCGGCGCGGCTATCCGCGCCGCCGCCTTGGCCTAGGGGTGTACCGCGCATGCGCATCCTCAATATCTCGGCACAAAAACCAGATAGCACTGGCAGCGGCACCTACCTTGCCGCGCTCGTGCGCGAACAGATTGAGGCGGGACATCGCGCCGCCGTGCTTTGCGGCGCGGCACCGGGTGATACCCAAGGCGAGCTGGACCGGCGTGCTGCCGTGTTTGCCGTACCGTTCGAGTCGCCCGAGCTGCCGTTTCCCATCTGCGGTATGTCCGATGTCATGCCCTATCCCTCCACACGCTATCGTGACCTGACGCCTTCGATGCTCAAGGCATTTGAGCGGGCATTTGCTGCTGCAATCGATCGGGCGGTGGCTGAGTTTCGGCCCGATCTGGTGCTCTGCCATCACCTGTATCTGGTGACCGCATTGGCGCGCGAGTGCGTCCGGGGCGTGCCGGTTGTTGCCGTGTGCCATTCGACCGACCTGCGCCAGCTGCGTTCGCATGCGCTCGAGCGCGATCGCATCGTAAGTGCGGTTCGTCGGCTCGATGCCGTCTTTGCGCTCCATGCTGAGCAGGCTGAGCAGATTGGCCTGGTG
>DBEYTJ010000038.1:0-6562 GCA_048181065.1 Collinsella sp. | reverse complement strand
TTTTTCCTATTCAGTCAAATGAGTTGCTGGGCGAAGGCGGCTACGTGGGCCTCATCGGAAAGAACCTCGACATCACCGTGGACTAGAATCTTCTGTCTCAATCTGTAACACCTAGCGGGCTAGATCCTCTCTGCCTGTTACAGATTTAGACAAACTGCAGGGGACAGGCCGAACAATCTCAATCTGTAACACCAGGCCCGGTTTTGGCGGCCTAACTGTTACAGATCGAGACAAACGGGCCCCAGCCACCACAAAGGTGCCTGTCCCCTTTGTGGCGGCTTGGACAGGCGGGTATCAAAAAGTGTCAGACGGGGCGGCTGCCGGGCACCTGCGCGCGAAAAGAAGTATCGGCCTGCGCCGTTGCCGTTGAGCGACGCGTTGTTTGCAGGGATACTGAGCCTATGACAACAGCGTGCGAAAGGATTGATGCATGGCTTTCCGTAATGACTTCCTGTGGGGCGGCGCGACGGCTGCCAACCAGTGCGAGGGCGCCTACAACGTGGACGGCCGCGGCCTTGCCAACGTGGACGTGGCTCCGCACGGCCCCGAGCGCTATGCGGTGGTCTCCGGCCAGCGTAAGATGCTCGACTTCGAGGACGGCTATTACTATCCCGCGCAGACCGGCATCGATTTCTACCACCATTACAAGGAGGACATCGCTCTCTTTGCCGAGATGGGCTTTAAGACCTTCCGTATGAGCCTGGCTTGGACCCGCATCTTCCCCAACGGCGACGAAACCGAGCCCAACGAGGCTGGCCTGGCCTTCTACGAGGATGTGTTCCGCGAGTGCCAGGCGCACGGCATCGAGCCGCTCGTGACTATCACGCACTTCGACTGCCCGATTCATCTCATCAAGGAGTACGGCGGCTGGCGCAACCGCAAGCTCATCGACTTCTACAAGAATCTCGCGACCACGATCTTTACCCGCTACAAGGGCCTGGTGAAGTACTGGCTCACCTTTAACGAGATCAATATGATCTTGCACCTGCCGTTTATGGGTGCCGGCCTGGTCTTTGAGGAGGGCGAGAACAAGGAGGCCGTCGAGTACCTGGCCGCCCACAACGAGCTCGTCGCCAGCGCTTGGGCAACCAAGATTGCTCACGAGATCGACCCCGAGATCAAGATCGGCTGCATGCTCGCCGCAGGTAGCTACTACCCCTACAGCTGCCGTCCGGGCGATGTACGCCAGGCGCAGCTCGATAACCAGGACAACTACTTCTTCGTCGACGTCCAGAGCCGCGGCTACTACCCGGCCTATGCCGTCAAGAAGCTCGAGCGTCTAGGCATCGATGTGGGCATGACCGACGAGGACCGCGAGATCCTGGCCGCCAACACCGTCGACTTCATCAGCTTTAGCTACTACAGCACCCGCTGCTCTGCCGGTGCCGATAACCCCGATGTCGAGCGCACCCAGGGCAACGCCTTCGCCGGCGCCAAGAATCCCTACCTGCAGGAGAGCCAGTGGGGCTGGGCCATCGATCCGCTGGGCTTCCGCATCACCCTTAACGACCTGTACGACCGTTATCAGAAGCCGCTGTTTGTGGTCGAGAACGGTCTGGGCGCCAAGGATGTTGTCGAGGAGGATGGCTCCATCAACGACGACTACCGTATCGACTACCTGCGTCAGCACATCCAGACCATGCGCGACGCGGTGACCGAGGACGGCGTTGACCTGCTGGGTTACACCACCTGGGGCCCGATCGACCTGGTGTCTGCCGGCACGGGCGAGATGTCCAAGCGCTATGGCTTTATCTATGTGGATCGCGACGACGCCGGCAACGGCACCCTCAAACGTTCCAAAAAGAAGAGCTTCGACTGGTACAAGCATGTCATCGAAACGAACGGTGAGGACCTGTCCTAAGGGCACTGAGGCGCTCAACCTTGGGGCTCCAACCCTCCTCGCGTACCTAAGTACGCTTCGTCGGGCTTGTCGCTCCCAATCTTGAGCACCTCAGGCCCTTAGGGGACGGGCCTGACCGCTGTGAATTTCGCGGGCTCATCCTCATAGTCTCCTAATCAAGGCGCCCGGCGAGTATGCGCTCTCCGGGCGCCTTGCCGTCTGCGGATTTTGGGACATGCGGCCCGCTTTTTCGACCCATCTGTCGGTACACTAAAGGGACTATGGGTACCCGCGAGCGACATATCGGCCACGCGGCCGCCCGGACCGCGCCGGTTGCGGATCCCAGGGGTGGCAGGCTCTTCGCCATGCCGCGATTCCCTGTTGGCATAACACATCAGGTGTACCGTCACCGCGTCTTTGCTATCGCCGGCGCCATCACCGCGCTGTTCCTCATGCTTTTGGCGGTCTTGCCGGCGCTGTTCGCCTTCGATCCCAAACTTTCTAACGTCGTGCCCGCCTATAGCGAGGTGTCCGAAGAGGTCGTGGATGCGCTCGTCCACTCGAGCTCTCTCCCGCTGCTTGTCGCCGCAATTGTATTTTCGATCTGGGGCGTATCGGTCTATCTGCGCTGTTTGGACTATGTGTTGCGCCGCCGCCTTGTTGCCATCGCCACCATCTGCGCCCTGTGGATGATCGAAGTCATTCTCAAGTACAAGTCGTTCACGCCGTTCTATGCCACCGTGCTGTGGTACCTGTACTACGTGCCCATGACGCTCATTCCGCTGCTCTACCAGTTGTGTGGTCTGCGCCTTGCGGGCCTGGAGCAACACCGTCTGGGTCGCCGCTACTGCGCTGCGCTGTGGATTGTGGCCATCCTGCTTATCGGATTTGTGCTCACCAACGATTTTCACCAGCAGGTCTTCCACTTTGACCGTACAAGCGACACCTGGAGCAACGATTACACGTACGGCTGGGGTTATTTCGCCGTCCTCGTGTGGACGGCCTTTGACTTCGTGGCCTTTTTTATCCTGGTTGGTCGGTCCTCGTCCTTTCGCATCCAGCGTTTCTCGGGCACGGCGGCGCTCGTACTGCTGGGTGGCGCATTCTTTGCCGTCTCGTATGCGTTGCGCGTGCCCTGGGCATGGAGGCTCAACTTTTCGCTCGTCTATTGCGTCCTGTGCGTGGTGGCGATGGAAATCTGTCTCGATTGCGGTGTCATTCCGTCGTATCACGACATCGCCGGCATCTTCGACACCTTGCCGCTCGACCTCAAAGTCCTAACGCGCGACCTGCAGGAGGTCTATGCCACGCCGGTGTCAAAGCCAATGCCGGTAGGCGTGCGCGAGGAGTTGCGGACCCAGGAGCACGGCCGCGCCCATGCCTTTGCCGTGGCGTCCGATCCCAATGTGATGTACCGTGCCTTTCCGCTGCTGGGTGGATCGGCGCTGCTTGCCCAAGACGTGTCGGAGCTCAACGAGCTTAACCGTGAACTGGCACATCGTCGAATGGAGCTGCAGCGTCAAAACGAGCTGCTCGCCGCCGACTACGACCTTAAGGCGCATTTGGCAGATCAAGAGGCCGAGACCTTGCTGGTCCAAGACGTGGACCAGGCGCTTGCCCGCGCGCTCGAAGAGATGTACGACCTGCTGGGCTCGTTGCCACCGTTGACCGACGAAGCGTCTTCGCACGAGCGTTACCGCATGCTGCAGCGCGCCAAGATGCTCGTCGCCTATTGCAAGCGCAAGGGGTCGCTCACGTTGGCACAGCACGGGGAGAGCGGTTTTGATCGCGACCGCATTCAGCTCATCGCCAACGAGCTCGCAAGTGACCTGCGCACGATCGATGTCGATTGCGCCTCGATTATCGCCATACGGCGCCCGTTGCACGCCAGTACGGTAAGCGCCCTGTACGACTGCGTGTATGACTTTGCGTTTTTTGCCTACACCACCGACCATCCGGCGCTTATGTATCACTTGGGCGACCATGACCGATGCAGTGTCGAGCTGCGCGCCACGCTTTTTTCCAACGATGATGAAGATCTTTCGCAGACGCTCGCTGCGCAAGAGCTCGAAAGCGCTCTGCAAGGGCGCAACGTGGCATACCGCCTTGAGGGCGAGCCCGGCCAGCTGCACATGATTGTCTTGATGCCGAGGGCGGGTGAGTGACGATGCAGATTTCGCTCATTCTTCCCCAAATCGTTGCGCTCGATGTTGTCTTTGCCCTGGCTGCGTGCCTGCAGACGATCCACGTCCCGCTCATCGCATCGCGCCGCTCGCCCTATAACCGTAAGGTGATTTGCGCCTACGAGGCGAGCCTTGTGCTTCACCTGGTGGTTTCGGCGCTCATCTTATTCGCGTCGTCTGGCTCGTATCTGGTGGCGCCGCTTGACGTTTGCGCCAGGGCAATGGGCGGAGCGTTGTGGCTCAATGCCGCAATCTTTGCCTATGGCGTGGTACTTATGGTGCACTATCGTCGCCTCGTCATGCTGGCCGAACTGTTGCTTGTTGTCGCCGTTACACCACCGGTGGTTTTTGCCATGGGCTCGGCGTGGACCGTTGTCCTTATCACGGAGGGGGCGTTCTTCCTGTTCCGCTCCATCGCGGCGCTCTTGATGGACGTCCGTAACCGCCAGGAGGATATCACCATGTTCTCGACGATCGAGACCATCAACGTGATTCCCGTGGGCATCCTGTATCTAGACCCGAGGGGCCGTCCGCTGCTCATGAACCGCTGCATGCGCAAAAACCTGGTGGAACTTCATATGCCAACCGATCTGCGCGACATGAGCAGCACATGGAACGACCTGCGCAAACTTAGCATGCAAATGCCCGAAAGCAGCAGGAACCGTGTGCGGATTAATCTGGACCGCTTTGGTGAGGCGCGTGCGGTGGTCGAGGTCTCTCCCGCCGAGATTCGCCTATTTGTGTGCGATCGTGTTATGGTTTCGGGCCGTTCGTTCGAGCGCATTATCGGTCTTGATGTGACAGAGTACGCGCATGCTCATGACCGCTTGGCGCAAGCCAACCACCTGCTTGAGCTTGCGGGCCAAGAGCTCCAGGCCCAGATCGAAGAAGTTAAAAAGGTTGCCGACAATGCGGCCTACCTACGTATGCGTGCCCGCGTGCACGACGTGATCGGGCAGCGCCTGTCCATTCTTTATCGCTATTTGGAGGAGGGACGTCTGGACGATGAATCGCTCGAGCAGATTGACCCGTTGCTGCGCTCAATCGCCGCCGATTTGCGCAGTGGCGGTGCCAGCGAGCCTGCAGAGCAGCTGGGTGATATCGTCCATGCTTTTGGCCTGGTGAGTGTGCAGATCGATGTTGAGGGTGTGCTGCCCGAGGACGCGCGTGTCGCCGCCGCATTTTTGCAGATTATCCGCGAGGCCTCGACCAATGCCACCAAGCATGCGCAGGCACATCGGGTCCACGTGCGTCTGTGGCAGGAGGGGGCGGATGCTGGAGCCGTCGCGCGCATGACGATTTCTAACGACGGGTCTCCGGCCCCCGTATCGTATCGCGAGGGAACGGGTATCCCAGGTATGAGGCATGTCGCACAAGATCTGGGTGGCAGCCTAGAGGTCCACGCCGCCCCGCCCTTTACGCTTGCGGTGTCCATTCCGCTTAACGCCAACGACACGTCCCAAAGGAGAAGCTCATGATCCGCGTCCTTATAGTCGAAGACCAGGCCATTCTGCGCGAGAGCCTGGCACGCTCCGTTGGTGACCAGCCCGATATGACCGTCGTCGCCGCGATTGCCGATGCCTCCGAGGCCTTGGGCGTCGCACTCAGGGAGCGCCCGGACATGATACTGATGGACGTGTGCACCGAACACGATTCAAACGGCATCGTGGCGGCGGCGCGCATCAAGGAGCAGCTGCCCGAGTGTCGCATCATTATCATGACGGGCATGCCCGAGATCACCTTTGTCGATCAGGCTCGCGAGGCGGGCGTCGATAGCTTTGTGTACAAGAACGTCGGTATCGACGAGCTGTTCGCTGTGATGCGCTCCACGCTGGCGGGCTATTGCACGTTTCCCAAGCCGCCCGAGAGCATTTTTTCGGGCACGGCGGCCCTCGACGATGTCGAGCTATCGATTTTGCGCCTTGCCTGCGAGGGCAAAAGTCGTCGCGAGATCGCGGCCGAGCTGTTTATGAGCGAGGGCACCATCAAGCGCCGCATTTCGGAGATCCTGAGCAAGACTGGCTACGACAACATCATGCGTCTTGCCGTGCATGCGGTGACCGAAGGCAGTATCGTCCCCAATATGGAGCGCCCGTAGTCGGTGCGCCGCCCGTGCTCCAACGCCAAAGATAGGCCGCCCGCCGTTTCGCATCTAAAAACGGCGGGCGGCCTGCTTGTATGGGCAGTGCTGTCGGCATAAAGCGGCGGGGCCGAAGGATTATCTCCTGCGGTCCCGCCTGACATGTGCGCGGATGTGTCCGCCAATCCGCGGCTATCGGTGTCTGCCGTTACGCGATGGTTGCGCTGTAAGAGGCGACGTCCTCGTAGGAATCGGTCAGGTAGGCGTCGATGCCGATGGTCGTATTGACCAGGTCGTCAAGGCTGTCAAGCTCGCCGTTCGAGAACGTGAATTCCTCGGTGGCGTTGGTGCCGGGCATCAGGTGAGCCGAGAACCAGGGTTCCTTCATGGTGCCGTTGACGTTGGTCTTGCCGGAAGGAGCGTAGAAGGTCAGGTCCTTGTCGCTCTTGTTGGTGATGT
>DBEYTJ010000037.1:0-14385 GCA_048181065.1 Collinsella sp. | reverse complement strand
CGGAGAACCCTGGAGATGCGTAAGCAACTCGTTACAGATGTAAGGACAACGGTCACTAGCGCCCAAGGCACGTAGCAGCCGATGTTTTGGCAACGCCATCGAGCGCACGGGCGCTTTTTGGTGCCGCGACATGGCCCGGCCGGCGACGAGGTATTTGGTGTCTCGCTGGTCCTCGGCTGCGCCTGCGGGATCGCTCGACTACCAAATACCTCGTCGCCGGCCGGGCCTCGTCGTCCAAAAATCACCCGTAAAGTCGCGTTTAGCTGAACAATTCAATCCCGTGCTTAGTGGCGCTCGCTGGCGTTGCCAAAACATCGGCTGCTACGTGCCTTGGGCGCTAGTGACCGTTGTCCTTACATCTGTAACGAGTTGCTTACGCATCTCCAGGGTTCTCCGTACTATCATGAATCAGATTGAATAGAGATGATGATAGGGAGCGCCTATACATGATTGAGCTGCTCAGGCGTTTTGGCGGCAAGTTTCGCCGGTATATGGTGATTGGCCCTGCGTGTAAGTTGATCGAAGTGATCTTCGACCTGCTGACGCCGCTGGTGATTGCCCAGATGATCGATAAGGGCATTGGCTCGCACGACGTGAACGCCGTTATCCACTACGGCATGGTACTTGGCGCCATGGCTGTGATCGGCATCTCGTTTACGCTTGTCTGTCAAAAGATGGCGGCACTGACCTCGCAGGGCATGGGCACCGACATTCGCGGTGCGCTTTACGAGCACATCAACAAGCTGAGCTACGCCGAGCTCGACCGCTTTGGTACGCCGTCGCTCATCACGCGCATTACCAACGACGTCAATCAGGTGCAGCTCGCCGTGGCGCTGGGCGTGCGTATGCTCATCCGCTGGCCTTTCCTGGCGGTGGGCTCAATGGTCGCGGCCCTTGCCATCGACCTTAAGCTCGGCATGATTTTTTTGATTTGCACGCCCGCTATCGGCCTGGTGTTTTGGTTTGTCATGGCGCGCTGCATCCCGTATTACAGGCAGCTGCAGGCAAAGCTCGATCGCATCGCGCTTATTTGCCGCGAGGGACTTTCGGGTGCCCGCGTGGTCCGGGCGTTTGTGCGCGAGGGTCACGAGCGTGAGCGTTTTGCCCAGGCGGCCGATGGCCAGGCGTGTGTCGCAATTGCGGTGGGCAAGCTCTCGTCGATCCTTAACCCCGTAACGTTTCTGGTGATGAACCTGGGCGTGTGCGCCATCCTGTGGGTGGGCGGCATTCAGGTCAACGTGGGCGAGCTCACGCAGGGCCAGGTCATGGCGTTCGTCAACTACATGACGCAGACCCTGACCTCCATCGTGTATGTCGCCAACCTGGTCGTGGTCTTTACCAAGGCGAGCGCCAGTGCGTCGCGTCTCAACGAGGTGCTCAATTGCGTGCCGAGCATCACCGACGAGGGCAACCAGCCGGTCGCGCTGCCCAAGCCGGGCAATGTCGCTCCCGTTCCTGCGCTGAGCTTGAGCCATGCGAGCTTCTCGTTTGGCGCCGGCGCGGCCAATGCTGTCAACGATGTGACGCTGGAACTCCCGCTGGGCAAGACGCTCGGCATTATTGGCGGTACGGGCAGTGGTAAGTCCACGCTCGTCTCGCTCATCCCGCGCCTGTACGACACGGGCGCCGGCAGCGTGTGCGTGATGGGTGCCGACGTGCGCGCTTGGCCGCTCGACCAGCTGCGCCATGTGGTTGCGACTGTTCCGCAGCGCGCGTCGCTCGTGAGCGGCACGATCCGCAGCAACCTGACCTGGCGCGACGAGTCGGCGGCCGACGAGGAGCTTTGGGCGGCGCTCGATATGGCGCAGGCCAGCGAGTTCGTGCGCAACAAGCCGCAGGGGCTCGACACCCCGGTCGAGGCGGGCGGCAAGAACTTCAGCGGCGGTCAGCGCCAGCGCCTGACCATTGCGCGTGCCCTGGTGGGCTCGCCGCAGGTTCTGATCATGGACGATTCCGCCTCGGCGCTCGACTTTAAGACCGACGCGGCGCTTCGCCATGCCATCCGCGAGCGCAGCGCACGCGGGGCCGCCGCGGGCGGACTCCCGCTGACCACGGTGATCGTGAGCCAGCGCGTCTCGACCGTGCGCGATGCCGACATGATCTGCGTGCTCGACCACGGCTCGGTCGCGGGCTTGGGCACGCACGATGAGCTGTATACGACCTGCCAGCTCTATCGCGAGATTTGCCAGTCGCAGCTGCGCCGCGAGGAGCTCGAGGGCCAGCAGGGGAGCGCGACGCCCGCATCCGCCCCGGCTGCCCCGGCATCCACGTGCGCAAAGGAGGGCTGCTAGATGAATCCGTATACTTCTTCCGGTTCGGTCGCCACGATGACGGCCAACGTGTCCGGCAACGATAAGCTTAACGACCTGGGCGACGGTCCGCGTCAACCCGGCGACCCCGAGCGCTATCCCGTGGGTGCGGTGACTCGCCGCCTGATGGGCTATGTTCGCCCGCACCGCGTCTCGTTTGCGGCATCGTTTGTGAGTGCCGCCGTCTCGGTGATCCTGCAGCTCTACACGCCCATCCTCATCGGCGAGGGCATCGACCTCATCGTTGCCGCCGGGCAGGTGGACTTCGACGCACTGCTGCCGCTCGTTACCAAGCTCGCGATTGTCGTGGTGGGCGCGGCGACCTTCCAGTGGCTGCAGGGCTACTGCGTCAACCGTCTGTCCTACGAGACGGTGCGCGACATGCGCGTTGAGGCGAGCGACAAGCTCAGCCGCATGCCGCTCAGCTTTATCGACGGCCATGCCCACGGCGACCTCATGAGCCGCGTGGTCAATGACGTCGATCAGGTGGGTGACGGCCTGCTGCAGGGCTTTACGCAGCTCTTTACCGGCGTCATCACCATCGTGGGCACGCTCGCGTTTATGCTCTCCATCAACCTGACCATGACGCTTGTGGTGGTGCTCGTCACGCCGCTTTCCGTCTTTGCGGCCGGTGCCATCGCCAAGCTTTCCAATAAGAGCTTCACTGCTCAACAGCGCATCCAGGGCCAACTCGGCGCTCATATCGAGGAGTATGTGGGTGAGCAAAAGCTCGTGGACGCTTTCGCCTACGGCCCGCACGCTCAACAGCGCTTCGATGCTCTCAACGCTGAGCTCTACACGGCAGGTGAGCGCGCGCAGTTTATGGGTTCGCTTTCTAACCCCGGCACGCGCTTTATCAATAACATCATCTATGCCGTGGTGGCCGTGATTGGCTGCGTGGGCGTGATCACGGGCGTGCCCGCGGCACTCACGGTGGGCGGCGTGCAGATCTTCCTGTCCTACGCCAACCAGTACACCAAGCCGTTCAACGAGGTCACCAACGTCATTACGCAGATCCAGACGGCGTACGCCTCGGCACGCCGCATGTTTGCGCTGCTCGACGCGCGCGAGCAGGAGCCCGATGCGACGGGCGTCGTGGAACTTGCCGCCCCGCGTGGCGAGGTGACCTTTGAGCACGTGGACTTTAGTTATGTGCCCGACCGCAAACTGCTGCAGGATATCTGCATCGATGCCAAGCCCGGTATGCGCTATGCCCTCGTCGGCCCCACGGGCTGTGGCAAGACGACGCTCATCAACCTGCTGCTGCGCTTTTACGATATCGATGCTGGGCGCATCGCGGTCGATGGTCGCTCCTCGCGTGACTACACGCGTGCGAGCCTGCGCCGCGCCTTTGGCATGGTGCTGCAGGACACCTGGCTGTTCGAGGGCACGGTGGCGGACAACATCGCTTATGGTTGCCCAGGAGCCACGCGCGAGCAGGTTATTGAAGCCGCCAAGCGCGCGCATGCGCACAAGTTTATCGTGCAGCTGCCAGGCGGCTACGACACGGTGATTGGCGAGGACGGCGGCACGTTTAGTCAGGGCCAAAAGCAACTGCTGTGCATTGCGCGCGTCATGCTCACCGACCCGGCTATCTTGCTGCTGGACGAGGCAACCTCGAGTATCGATACGCGCACCGAGCTGCAGGTGCAGGCGGCATTCGACGAGCTCCTGGCTGGCCGCACGAGCTTTGTCGTGGCACACCGCCTGTCGACGATTCGCAATGCCGATTGCATCTTGGTAATGCGCGATGGCGAGATTATCGAGCGCGGCACGCACGATGAGCTGCTCGCGGCGGGCGGCTTTTACGCCGAGCTCTACCGCAGCCAGTTCGCCCAGTAAGCAAGGCGTGGGGCAAATGAATCAGGTTCGTTCGTCCCGCGTCTTAAGTATTTGGGGGCTTGCGCTGCGGACGTTTTGCCCCCATCGGTGTCGCCCATGTCGCCAATCGGCAGAAGGTGGTTTACATCTGTCACGTTAGTACTAAGATATTCATCTAATAAATTGCATTAGTGGCTTTAGTTTTGGGGGAAACGAGGCAACGTGACTATGACGTGCTCTTTGGTGGTTAACAGCAAGAGCGGTAATACCAGGATGGTTTCGGGCGCGATCAAGCGCGCTCTGCAGGCTGCGGGCGTTGAGTTTGTCCATGCCGCGGCGTTGAGCGACGATGCGGATGCAGATCAGGTTGCGCTCGAGGCGCAGGGCGCCTGCGCGGCCGACACGGTGCTCGTCGGTTTTTGGTGCGACAAGGGCGCGTGCACGCCTTCGGTTGCCGCGCTGCTCTCCGCTCTGCACGGCAAGTGCGTTTTCCTCTTTGGTACCTGCGGTTTTGGCGCCGACCAGAGCTATTATCAGCAGATTATCAATCGCGTGACCTCCAATTTGGCCGAGGATGCCGAGCTTGTGGGTTGGGCAATGTGCCAGGGCAAGATGGGTCCCGCGGTCAAGCAGCGCTACGAGGCCATGCTCGAGCAAGATCCCGACAACGCCCGCGCTAAGTTGCTGCTCGATAACTGGGTCGCCGCAAAGGATCACCCCACCAAGGAAGATCTGGACAACATGGCTGCAGCCGCCAAAAAGGCCGTGCTGGGGGAGTAGCTCCCATCGCTGACGGCGGTCGGTCCATCTTTCTAAATGAAACGTCCTCCCGGGCGTCGGGGCACGAAGTTCCCTGCTCTACAGTCCTGCGCAAGACGAAGGCCACATTAAGTGGCCTTCTTTGCGTGCAGAACTCGCGATGAACTTCGTGCCCCGCCGTCCGGGAGGACGCCTCTTTATTGATGGGAGGCCTGATAGGTCGATGGTTCCGTGTCCGGATGCGTCCAAAGTGGGACGGGCTTTCCGGATGGGCAGGCTTTCGAAAAATGCGTCCCGGAATTTGCCTTTGGAATGGGACGTAGTTTCCCGTTGAGGTGCTTTGCGGAAAGTGCATCCCACTCTGGGCGGTCGAAGTGGGACACACTTTCCCAAAGGCGCTCCAACGGGAAATTGCGTCCCATTATTCGGTCAAGAAACGGGATGCATTTTCCCAATGAGAGCAAAACCGGAAAATGCATCCCACAATCAGCCCTCAAAGTGGGACGCCGTTTCCCAATGAGGCTCAAGCGGAAAATGCATCCCGGAATTTGCGCTCAAAGTGGGATGCGGTTTCCGGTTGAGGGTCTAAGGGGAAAATGCGTCCCAGAATCGACGCTTGAAATGGGATGCAGTTTCCCGATGAGGCACTCGACGGAAAATACATCCCAGAAATGGCCTTTGAGCTGGGATAAGATTTCCGCGGCATCTCGGATTCTCAAAAATGAGACACGCCGTTGGCGAAAATGAGACACGTGATATCGGGCATCGGATGTATCATTTGCAAAAATGAGTCCACTCCACTCGAATAAAGCGAGGTCCCTCATGTACGTTCCACACCCCCGTATCCGTAGGCTGTCGAAAATCCCGCTTGTTGGGACGGCGGCGCTTGCTGCGTTGATCGCCACGAGCGTCGCCTGCTTCACGGCCACGCCCCAGGTTGCCCAGGCGGCAGACGCGCCCGCAATCACCGATATGACCGAGCAGGATTATCAAGCCCTGGGTCTGGGCACGAGCGAGGACATTCCGGCCGATACCGTTGGCCCCTATTCCACTGATACCCCCACGACGTTTGCCACGCGCAGCGAGGTCTATATGGCAGCTAACGGTAGCCATGGCAATCGCTACACTCTGCGCGACAAGCTCGAGAACGTCGAGCGCGGTGACATTGGCGGCAGCAGCAAACTCACCGATGGCTATGGAAGTGTGTGGGGCGCCGCAAAGTTCTGGCAAAACGTCAACAACTTCGATACGAACAGCGATCTCTACAAGCATAGCGACTACGGTGGCGGCACCTGGTCGTACCTAAGCAACAATGAGTCCTCAACAGTACTCGCCAACGACAACAACGGTTTCTCGGGCATTCACGCCACGAGTGTTGAGTTCTGCAGCGACGCCAGCACGGGCAAAAAGAGCCGCGTTGCCGAGCTCCGTGCCTACGGCGACAGTTCCTCCACGACGATTGACGGCAAGTCATACGCCGGAAAGGTTGAGCTGGTCCTCTACTCGTTTAGCAACGGGCGTACGCGCACTCTCGACACACACCTGCCGGTGACGGTCAACACTAATATGATGTACGAAGGCCGTTTTAAGTACCTGGATGCCGGTTACCTGCAAGAGCACGACGCCGTCTTTGATGTCGAGGCGGGCGATGTCGATGGCGACGGCGTCGACGAGCTTTTTGTCTACGCGGGCTGCTATGTCGACGAGAACGGCGTGCGCAAGGCTGTAGTCGACATGTATGACTTGGAGGGCGGCAACTGGAAGCAAAGCGTCGTCAAGATCGATGCCGGTAACGCCGCGGACTACACCACGCACAACAAGGGCGGGAACGACTCATGGACGCAGCTTCAGTCAGCTCCTGTCGTTTCGCTAGCGGCCGGCGACCTCGATCGCGATTTTTGCGATGACCTCGCCATCGTGGTCTCGGCACCCTACGGCAAGAAGAATATTGATAAGTCGACGCATTGCGAGCTGTTTTCGTGGGATGCATCCAAGGGTGCGCTCGTCCATGTCGATGCTCTGGGCGACGCGGGCGCAATCTCCCTCTCCGCGAACGGCAAGACCATGGTCGCTGCGAATGCGACGTTCGGCACGTTTGCCGCCTACGATGAAGAAGGAAAGAAGACGGGTGAAACCGTCACGGGCCTTATTCTTGCGGGCTATGACTGGCAACGCAGCGCTTTTGATTACGGCGCTTCTGACGGCAGCAAGGGGCTGTACGGCGCGCTGTACCGCTACGCGTATTTTGACTCGGAGTCTGGCGAGTTCAAGCTTTCCGATTGCAAGGAATACAGAGACGGGCTCCTCGCCTCCTATGGGCTGACGCATGTGCCCAACAGCGCGTGGAAGGATAGCGCTCAGGATAAGCGCTATCCGTGCACCTTGGCGCCTATTGCCCTTGCCACTGCCAACCTTGACGGCCTGTCCGAGCAGCTGGCGGTCGACGAGGTGCTCGTGGGCGGCGATGTGTTCCGCGACTTTGCCTGCAACACGGCACAGAGCGGGGCTCAGGGCTTGGGGTCCATGGTCGGAACCATGAGCATGAGCGGTCAGCAATACAACAGCAGCAACAAGCATGACCACAAGGGTATAGAGCAGGTGTGGATCAGCGACGTCAAGGCGGGCAGCGTCTCGGGTTCGGACCGCTATAACGAGAGCTTTATCGCTGTGGTGGGCAAGCACCGCGACGAGGACCTGCGCAAGAACGATGACTACTATTGGATGACCGCCTCGCATTTTTCGCTCGACGAGAACGGAAAGGTGCGCCGCGGCGAGGAGCAGGTGATTAGCGAGAGCAACCGTCGCGGCACTACCTACGGCACATTTATCTCGCTCGCGCTGCCCGATGTCGACAACGACAGCGTCAAGATCACGTACAAGGACCGCTACAAGGTCTATACCAACCCGCGCGTGCTTGCCGTGCTGCAGGATGCGCCCTATGTTGAGGATCTGGAGCAGGCATACGGCTATCTGGTGTTGGGCGGCACGTCATACGGAGAGGAAAAGGGCACGGGGACATCCCAGGGCTATACCATTGGCGCCGAGTTGGGCGTTGCCGTCGAGGTGCAGACCGGCCCGCCCCTGGTCGCGATGAATGCTTCAGTCGATTTTGCCGCCGAGGGATGCTATGACTACCGGAGCGAGCGCACGGTCAGCGCAAGCGTAAGCTATGAGTCGCATGCCGGCGAGGGTGACAAGGCCGTGCTCTACACGATTCCGATGGTCTATTACGAGTATGAGATCGAAAATGAGGAAACTGGTGGCAAGGGCGTGATGGCGGCGCCCGTGTCGCTCGGCGCGCAGACCTCGGTCGTTAATGTCGAGGCCTATGACCGCATTGCCAAACAGCACAATATGACGCCGCTCAGCTACTTTTTGACCAACCGGTCGGGAGAACCCGGAACCTATCAAACGACGCTCAACGGCGAGACTCCCGTTGGGGATTCCTTTGGCCTGGGCAAGCCTGGCGTAACGCGCGCCTACACGCACGATGGGTTTAACGGCGCCGCCGCGCAGTCGGGGGCGAGCATTGAGCAGACCATCGAAGTCGAGGAGGGCAAGGAGCAGGAGCTCGAGCTCGGCTTGACGCTGAACGGCAGCGTTGTCATGGGCGCGAAGCTCGCAAAGCACGAGTTGTTTGGCGGCCTGTGCTTTGGTGCCAACGCCGGCTTTACTACGGGTAACTCCTCGAGTGAATCGACCGAATACGGCGGCACCGTCGACAACCTGCCCGAGGCCGCGCAGGGCAAGTACGGTTTTGTGTGGCGTCTGGGCGTCAACGCGGTGGATGTCGACAAGTTCGAGGCAGACTCGGGCGACAAGCTCGGCACCAAGGACACCGACCAGTTCTGGATCGTGGGCTATGACGTTAAGGACGTCGAGATGCCCGACGCGCCGGCCGTGACGGGCTTTACGGCAAACGCCGTCGATTCGACCAGCGTTACGTTTAGCTGGGACGATGTACTCGCAAACAAGAGTGGCTTTAGCTACGGCGTGGGCATGCTGCAGAGCAATGCGGCGGATGCGGTCGTCAATAGCTGGAAGATTGCCGACAACACGCAGACCTCGCTCAAGTGGGATGGGCTGCAGCCCAATACGGAGTATCGATTCGCCATCGCCGCCGTTAAGAATGGATCCACGACCGAAACAGGTATTCGCTCGGCAATCATCACGGTCAAGACCATGCCCGATGGCATGACGATGACCGTGAGCGGACCTGCGGCGGATGCTGCGGAGGGGCCGGATCTTGGATACGACTCTTCGGTTGAGCGCACGGCGGGAAGCCACCTGACGCTCTCGGCGATTGGCCATGTGAAGCAACTCGGTGCCGACGATAGCGAAACAGGGCTGGCACCGACCTATATGTGGTACCGCAAGGGCCGCGGCGAGACAGAGTTTAAGCTCGTGGGTGCCGATGGCAACCTCGCGGCTGGAACGGCCTCAAAGCTCGAGATTGACCTGACCGCAGACGATGACGGTGCGCAGTATTACTGCCACGTGGGATACAACGACGTGGGCCTCGACACCGGCACGACGCTCGTGAATATCGAGGCCGAGGAGACGGCGCCCACAACGGTGAACGCCACCCCGATCCGCGCGCGCCGCCTGTTCTCACAGGCAAGTGCGGGCGCCAAGAAGTTCCTGGACCATACGCTGGTAAACACCGCCGGCCCAACCGATTCCGAAGGCTCAAAGGACCCCGAGACTCCTGAGACCCCGACGAACCCGGACAAGCCCAAGTCCGACAACGGAGCTAAGACCGACACCAAGGTCAAGACTACGACCACAGCGAAGAACCTCGCAAACACCGGCGACCAAACATTCGCCCTAGTCGCCACCGCAGCAGCAGCGGGAGCAACGCTCGTAGTGATAGCCCTCATCATGCTGATCAAGCGCCGCAAGACCCACTAGTAGCCAGTCGAACATATCGACAACCCAAAAACCCGGGTAGCCAAAAAAACAGGCCACCCGGGTTTTCTGTTGAGTGGAGACTCCGCAAGCGGAAACTGCATCCCACAATTAGCGCCCGGAACGGGACACATTTTCCGTCAAGCCCTCATCCGGAAAATCCATCCCAGTTTGAGCGCCCAGACCGGGACGCACTTTCCCAAAGGGTCCTCAACGGGAAACTGTGTCCCATAATTAGGCCGAGAAATGGGATGAACTTTCCCAATGAGAGCCAACCGGAAACCACGTCCCAGAATCAGCCCCCAAAGTGGGACGCACTTTCCCAACGAGCCTCAACCGGAAAATACATCCCGGAATCCAGCTGAATAGTGGGACACACTTTCCCAATCGGGTCCCAAGCGGAAACTGCATCCCATTCCAGACAAGAATTCCGGGACACACTTTCCGCAAACAAAGAAGGCCACTTAATGTGGCCTCCGTCTTGCGCAGGACTGTCCGAGCAGGGAACCTTATATGCCTCCGCCCGGACAGACGTTTCAGTTATGAACTCGCAGCTAGTCGCTATTTGATCTTGGTCGTACCCGGTGCCAAGTTGGGGTCGGTCTCGTTGGCCTCGGTCTGGAAGTGCTCCGTATAGACGTTCTTGCCGTCGCGGAACATCTCGTAGTATTGCATCTTGGCGTAATCCTCGCGCGCCTTGGTGGCGGCTGCTGCGGCGGCGTCGTCACCGGTGACGTTGGAGGAGAGTGCCCAGCGCAGGCTGGCGTCCTCGTAGCCCACGGAGTTGATAGCAGGCAGCGACTCGCGCAGCGTCATGTGCGCCTTCTGGTAGTCGGAGAGGGGTGCGCCGATCAGCTGCATGAGTTGCGTGGACAGGTAGTTGGTGGACAGGTCGTCGACCTCACTCGTCTGGTCGCAGCCGGCAACGTCGTAGTTGGCCCAGATGATGTAGTCAGTCTGCCACAGGCGCTCTTGATGCGTGGCGTCGTCCTCGCCGGTAAACCACTTGTCGTTGAACTTGGACGGGAAGAACGGCTGGTGATCGCCCCAGAACACCACGACCACCTTGCGGTCGAGTTTGCTCAAGGCGTTGAGGAAGTAGCGAAGCGCCTGGTCGGACTGCTCGATGCACGAGACATACTCGTCGACATCGGAGAGCGTGCCGTCCTCGACGGTCTTGGTGTCCAGGTCGGTCGTGTCGATGTTCAGGTGCATCTGCTTGTCGACCGGCAGCAGGCCCGTGTCGTAGCCCGAGTGGTTCTGCATGGTCACGTCGAAGATAAACTGCGGATCGGCGTTCTGGTCGAGCAGCTCAAGAATCTTGTCGTAGGTCGCCTGGTCGGTCACCATACCGCGCAGGGTGTCGGCTCCCTGGAAGTCGTTGATAGACAGGAACTGGTCAAAGCCAAAGTCCTTGTACACGTTCTCGCGGTTCCAGTTGGTTGCGTGGTTGGGGTGCATGGCCGTGGTGGAATATCCGAGCGACTTGAACTGCTCTGCCAGGTTCCCGGTCGTCTCCATGTTGTAGATGGTGTACGGATACACGCCCGAGCCCAGGTTGGCCATGGAGTTGCCGGTCATAAACTCAAACTCGGTATTGGCGGTGCCGCCGCCGTAGGCACTCACGTAGAGCTTACCGCGGCTGAGGCAGTTGGACAGGTTCTTAAAGTACTGCGGGCCCTCGTAGCCGGCGCGCATGTTCTGGTAGATCGAAAGATCCGAGAAGGTCTCGTTCATGATGGCGATGACCGTGGGCTTCTCGCTGTCGAACTGCTCCTTTGCGGCGGTGCGCTCGTCACTCTTGGCGGCGTCGGACTTGTCGTAGGCCTTGGCGTACTTTTTGAGCGTGGCCTTGGCATCGTCGACGGAGTAGTCGGCGGGTTTGGGCGGCTTAATGGACTGCGCTGCGCTAATGAAAGCGGGCAGGTAGCCCTCGCGCCAGTAGCTCTCGAGCGGGCGCCAGGTGTAGACGGTGATGCCGAGGGTGTTGTAGTAGTCGATGAGCGTGACGTGTGCGGTCGCGCCGCCCAGGCACAGCACCGCTACGAGCAGGTTGGTGAGCAGCATGCGCTTGGCGTTGGCGGCGCCCTTCTGACGGTGCGGTGCCACCAGGCCGGCGTACTCGCACAGCAGCATGGCGATGGCGGTAAAGCCCATGGACAGCACACAGAACAGCGAGATCGAGAAGGTGTAGCCGGTGCCGGCGACCGCAGCGGCGGTGGAGATGGCCGAAAGGTCGCCCGGCTGGATGGGCATGGATTTAAACGTGATGACGAAGAACTCGGCAATGCCCAGGACAAAGAGGGCAAAGGCCAGGACCGCGGGAGCTGCGCCGTGGCGCTGGAACAGGAAGAACAGGCCGACCATGAGCGTGGTGATGATGGCCCACTCGAGCAGGATGCACAGGGGGTAGACCCAGGTAAAGTCGTGGTTGGACGAGACCTCCATGCCCAGCAGCGCAAAGACGCCGGCGAGCAGCAGGCACAAGACGGCGGCGACGAGCGGTTTACCCACAAAGGCTCCGCGCAGGCGGGCGAGCTTGCCGGTGGGGGCGGGGGCGTCGGGCCCGGCGAACGCAAAGACGCGCGGGGCGATGCGGTCGCGGGCGATGCTGGCCCAAGCGCAGCCGGTGAGGATGGCGTTGGTCAGGATGAGCATCACGAAGGCGAGCGGCTCGTTCTGCGCGACGAGGCCAATAGCGCCCCAGACGGTTAAAAAGAGCTGGAACAGGCCAAAGGCGACGCTCCAGGCGAAGGCGCCCTTGGTGACGGTGCCCGACTGAGCGCGAATGGCCTTGGCCTCGCGCAAAACAAGGTAGACGGTCGCCGCAAGACCGACGAGCGAGATGGCGGCAGCGAACATGCTGAGACTCCTCACAAACTTAAAACCTACGAAAGCGGGGGTTTACCCGATTGTTACCTAAATATGCACTGCATTTGCGGGCTGCGCACAACAAGCAGCCATATTAACGCGCATGTGCGGCGGTGTGGCGCAATGTAGTGGCGACCTGCGCGATAATGGACGGGAATTACACGGAAACGTAAAGGCTTCTTAAAGAATTGGCGAGGATAGAGCTATGGGCGAGCAGGTTTGTATGACGGGTGCCGAGTGCTGCGGCGGAGCTGCGGTCGTGGACGCCGGCGGTTATCCGGTCGAGACCACGGGTAACGCGGTGCTGGACATCTTGGAGCACCGCTCGTCCACGCGTGCCTTCGCGCGTGATGACGACGACCGCCCCGTGGCGGTGACCGACGAGCAGCGGGCGGCGATTCTGCATGCGGCGAGCCGTGCGCCGTCGGCGGGCGCCATGATGATGTATTCCATCGTGAGCATCCGCGAGCAGGCTACGCTCGACCGCCTGGCCGACCTGTGCGACCACCAGCCCATGATTGCCAAGGCGCCCTGGGCACTCATATTTGTGGTCGATTATGCCAAGTGGATCGATCTGTTTGAGCACGTGGGCTGCTTTGAGCCCGAGTTTGTCGAGCGCACGGGCAAGGCACCCCGCCGCGCGCCGGGTTTGGGCGACTTTGCCATCGCGGCCCAAGACGCCGTGATCGCCGCGCAAAACGCCGTGGTTGCCGCCGAGGCCCTAGGGCTGGGAAGCTGCTACATCGGTGATATCGTCGAGAATGCCGAGGAAGTTGCCGAGCTGCTCGATCTGCCGCCCTATACCATGCCGCTGTCGATGCTCATCATCGGCACGCCCCGTAAGGAGCGTCCGGCCATTGCGCATCCCGTGGTGAACCTGGTGCACGAGGAGCGCTACTGCCGTGCGGATGCCGCGACTATGGATGCGCAGGTGGCCGAGATGGACGCGATGTTCCGTCCGCATGCCCGCGAGGCGGGGGAGCGCGTCGTGGACATCTATACCCGCAAGCACACGAGTCCCTTTATGGCCGAGATGAGCCGCTCCATGGAGTGGTGGTTCAAAAACTGGCTTGGAAAATGACGAATGTGACAAGGGGACAGTCCCTTTGTCACATTCCATATCGTCGCGGTGGCCTAAAGGCCGTATAAATGTTTATCTAGCTGGGAAAACAGTACCATTCAAACATAGGCCGATTACCTATAATTCCTTCGAACGTTAAAGTTGGGAGGAAACCGGCTTATGGAACAGAAGGCCAAGGAGGCAGCCTCGCACGCTGCGATTCCTGTGAGCATCTCGGCGATGCTCGTCACGCTGGGCGTGGTGTACGGCGATATCGGCACCAGCCCTATGTATGTAACCAAGGCGCTCGTTGCCGGCAACGGCGGCATCGGAAGCGTGACGGAGGAGTTCGTGCTTGGCGCGCTCTCCCTTGTCGTGTGGACGGTCACGCTGCTGACCACCATCAAGTATGTGCTCATCTCGCTGCGCGCCGATAACCATGGTGAGGGCGGCATCTTTGCCCTGTACAGCCTGGTCAAGCGCTGTGGCAAGTGGCTTATCATCCCCGCCATGCTGGGTGGCGCCGCGCTGCTCGCCGACGGCATCCTGACGCCGGCCGTTACCGTTACCACGGCCATCGAGGGCCTGCGCACCATCCCGGCGGTCCATGCCGTGCTGGGCGATGACCAGGGCCGCGTCGTCGCCATTACGCTCGCC
>DBEYTJ010000036.1:0-4925 GCA_048181065.1 Collinsella sp. | reverse complement strand
GACCTCAGGTGGACGTCCATCCCGAACGCGGTAGAATACTTTGGCATGGGAGCCTCCCAACCTCGTTGCGGCGCGGCTGCGCCTATGGCACTTCGACATCATTGTCGCAGCCCCGACCCGCGGTCACGAGCGGGGGCTCCTGTCTATTTAGTGCCCTCGGATTGGGTCATAGTGTCTGTCGTTGCCAAAACATCGGCGTTGCCTTGGTCCGGACTAGTCGTTGGGTAGTCATTGGGGGCGTTCTTAAACGACTAGTCAAAAGGGACATTCTTGCTGCACTTGGCACTTGGGGACGTTCCTTATGTGCCGGCAGTTTGGGACACTCCTTGTGACAAGAGGTTGGCGCACATCAACTTGTCCTCATTGCAGCAAAAAATCGCCCCGTTCTCGGTTGAGGACGGGGCGATTCGTCTTTTGGGGTTGTGCGGCCAGTCTTATGCGAAGCGAGCGACGAGCTCCTGGAGGACGTCGGTCATCTTGACGAGCGAGCTGACTGGGACAAACTCGTTGACGCCGTGGTAGCAGTAGCCGCCCGTGGAAAGGTTGGGGCAGGGCAGGCCGCGGAACGACAGCTGCGCACCGTCGGTACCACCGCGAATCGGCAGTACCTGGGGCTCAATGCCGCAGGCAAGGTAGGCTTCCTTGGCGACATCGATAAGCTCGGGGTAGTCACGCACGATCTCGGCCATGTTGCGGTACTGCTGCTTGATCTCGACCGTCACGAGTTCCTCGCCCAGGCGCTGGTTGAGCAGGGCTGCGGCAGATTCAATCAGCGCGAGCTTCTGCTGGAACTTTGCCGCGTCGTGGTCGCGAACGATATAGCGCGCCGTAGCGTGGTCGACGGTTGCAGACACGCCCTCAAGATGATAGAAGCCCTCGTAGCCCTCGGTGTATTCCGGGCGCTGCGCATAAGGGAGCAGCGCGTTAAAGTCGCAGAACAGATTGCCCGCGTTGACCATGCGGCCCTTGGCGTCACCGGGATGGATGGACTGGCCCTCAAAGCGAACGGTTGCCTCGGCGGCGTTAAAGCACTCCCACTCCAGCTCGCCAACGGGACCGCCATCGACCGTGTAGGCGTACTTGCAGTCAAAGGCCTCGATATCCAACAGCTCGGCGCCGTGACCGATCTCCTCGTCCGGGCAAAAACAAATGCCGAGTGCGGGGTGGGGCAGCGAGGGGTCCTGAGCGATACGCGCGACAAGTGCCATGATCTCGGCGACGCCGGCCTTGTCGTCAGCGCCCAGCAGTGTGGTGCCGTCACTGCAGACCAAGTCCTCACCCACAAGGTCGTTCAAGGCGGGAAGCTTGGCGGTGCTCATGGCCACGGGCTTGCCGTCAACGGTACCGCAGACCAGGTCGCCGCCTTCGTAGTGCACAATGTGCGGCTTCACGCCGGCGCCCGGCGCAACCTCGGTGGTGTCGAGGTGTGCGATCAGACCCAGGGCGGGCTTGTTCTCCGCGCCCGCGCTCGCAGGAATATGCGCGCACACGTATGCATGCTCGGTCACATGGGCATCGACCGCGCCGAGCTCGCGCAGCTCCTCGGCCAGGATGTTGGCAAGGTCAAACTGAACGGTGCTCGAAGGCACCTGGTCGCAGTTTGCGTCCTCGGATTGCGTGTTGATTTGGACGTAGCGCAAAAAGCGTTCGAGGACGTCGGGGTTCGTGGTTTTGTTTTCCATAAAGACCGCTCCAATCTTGGTCGTCGTGTGCAACAAGAACTCTAGCACGGTATGCCACGGCATACCGCGACACTTGGATGGGGTAGAATCAGCCTTTGAACGCAGAAGGGACGGAAGGTCATGGATACGACAAATAGCTCGCGCGAGCTGCACCTAACGGTGGCGAACGAAGACTACTTGGAGTGCATGGTTCGCATCGAAAGCGAAGAAGGGGAGACCAATGGCGTGCGATCGGTCGACATCGCGCAGCGTCTTGGTGTCTCCAAGGCATCGGTCAATAAGGCAGTTTCGGCGCTTAAGGCGTCCGAGCTTGTCGAGCAATCGCATTACGGCAAGGTCATCCTGACCGACCGTGGTCGCGAGGTCGGCACGGCTATCTGGTACCGTCATCGCCTTGTCCGCACGTTTTTGGTCCAGGAGCTCGGCGTCGATTTTGAGCGGGCCGATTCCGAGGCGTGCATGATGGAGCATGCGCTTTCCGAGGACACGATGAGCCGCTGGCTCGCCTATCTCGAAAAACAGGGAATCAGCGTCGAGGAATAGCGAAACACATATATGGATACGAGTTATTACAACCGCCCCGGTGGCGAGGAACTTATGCGCCGCATGTCGAGCGAGACCCTGTTGACGCAGGGCCCCATGGGCAGCGTGCTGATGAGTGAATACGACGCCGCCGATATCCCACCGGCGTTTTGGAACCTTGCCGAGCCGCAGACCGTTTCTCGTATCCATCGCCTGTATGTCGCCGCCGGTGCGCAGGTGCTCATTACCAATACCTTTCAGGCATCAAGCTATGCCCTCAAGCAAGATCAGATTACGCCGTCCGTGGCCGAGGTCAATCGCGGTGCCGTCGACGATGCGCGCCAGGCGCACCCTCAGCTGTTGCTGGGCTCGATGGGCCCGATCGGCATTGAGTGGTTTGCCGAAGACTCTACCGAGTATCGAGAAATACGAGGCATTTCGCGAGAGCAGGCATACGCCCTGCTCAATGCTGGTGTTGACGGTCTGCTTATCGAGACGGTGACATCTATCCGTAATTTGCAGCCCATGCTTGCCGGCGCCCAGGATGCCGCCGACGGCATGCCTGTTTTGGTAAGTTTTGTCGTTGACGATAAAGGCGACCTGCTAGGCGATGGCCTCAACATCGAGGCTGCTGTTTTGTACGCCGAAAAGCACGGCGCAAACTCAGTTGGCGTTAACTGCTGTTCACTTGCGGCCGCGAATGTGGCGGTGCCCAGGATGGTTGCATCGGCGACTACGCCCGTCACGGTACGCCCCAACGTGGGCGATCCGGTTCAAACTCAGGATGGCCCTGTGTGGCGCGAGAACCCCGAAGCCTTCGCGCGCGCTTGCATCGAATGGAGGCATGCCGGTGCCGCAATGGTGGGCAGTTGCTGTGGAACCACGGCGATCACCACGACGGCGATGGCCGAGGCGCTCGATATATAAAGGTCGAAACCGCTCCATACGGGGCGGTTTTTTTATTGCTTGCAAATCGTCGGTAGCATTTGCCCAAATGGTGAATGCCGGTTTTGGCAGGTTGCTGGGCGAGCGCTGAGGGTATACCTCATACGTACCATGATCCAAACACTGTGAGGTGTCTGCGCGTGTGCGCGATAATTCATTTTGGAACTGACGGTTGGCGCGCCCGCGTCGACGACGACTTTACCGCCGACAACGTTGCCCGCATTGCCGATGCCGTCGGCGAGTTGTGGCAAAAGATCAATCCCGGCAAAACAGTATATATAGGGTTCGACACCCGACCGCAGGCGCGCGAGTTCGCTGAGCTTGCGGCAGGCGTGCTTGCGGCTCACGGATTGGACGCAGTGCTCGCATCTCGGCCTGTCCCGACCCCCGCCCTCACGTGGGCGGCGGCGTATGACGGCGAGGCTTGCGGTGCGCTCATGGTGACGGGGTCCCATCATCCGCAGGGGTATCTGTGCCTTAAACTACGCATGGGAGATGGCTCGACGGCCAATCAGGATGTCATCGAAGAGCTCGAAGAGACCATGGCCCCCGAGCCGATGGGGATCGAGGAACGTTATCGCACCGCGGATATTATTCCTGACTATATGCAGGCGGTGGCATCGTTTGTCGATGCCGAGGCCATTCGAGCCGCTCACCTGCGTGTGGTAGTTGACCCCATGGGCGGCGCGGCTCAGGGATATCTTGCCGACCTGCTGCGGGAGCTAGGCGTCGAGGTGCACGAGATTCATGCCGGACAGTCGTCCGATCAAGAGGACATTTGCCCCGACCCTGTTGAGCCATGGGTGGACGCTTGCGAGCGTGCGGTTGTCGAGGACGGGGCGTGCGCGGGTCTGGTGACCGACGGCGATGCCGATCGTATCGGCGCGGTCGATGAACGCGGCAGATATATTCATCCGCATCAAATCATGGCGCTTGTTTTGGGCGACCTCGTTCAATTCCGCAATTTGGAGGGGCGTGTCGTCGTCAATCTCTCGTGCTCGACGCTCGTGCGCCGCATTGCCGAGGCGCTTGGCTGTCGCGTGACCGTTAAGCCGGTCGGTTTCAAATATATAGCTGCAGAGATGAAGAAGGGCGGCGTCCTCATGGGAGGCGAGGAGGCCGGCGGCATCGGCATCGCAGCGCATATGCCCGAGCGTGATGGAATCCTTGCTTGTCTGATTCTGTGTGAGCTTATGGCAAAGACGGGCGCGCCCTTGGGCGTTTTGGTCGATCAGCTCGAGGCCAGTTTTGGTAAGACGAGCTATGGGCGTCGCGATTTGCGCCTTGAGGCAGAAGACGCCGAATCGCTGCGAACGCTGCTTCCTGGCATGAATCCCAAATCGATTTGCGGCAAGGCGCCGCAGGCTGTAAGCCATATGGATGGTTTGCGTTTGGCATTCGAGGATGACACCTGGCTGCTGATCCGCCCCAGCGGGACCGAACCGGTGGTTCGCGTATACGCCGAGGGGTTCTCGGTGGAGGAGCGCGATGAGTTGCTCGATGCCGGCTGTGCCTTGGCTAAGGGAGCCTATCAGCTTTAGCCATATGACGCTTCACTATAAAGAGACCCTCGGTGAGTGGTGGGGAACGGCCGGCAAACGTAAGCTGAGTTTTAATATGTGTAGGAAATGTGTGCGCCCAGATTCCCGCCCGCGGGGGCCCTCCGGTCTGGCAATATATCTCCTTGCCGCGCGGCCCGGTCGAACCGGATGGACCGCAAAGCGTGCACCTTGAGAACCGGATACTGCGAGGATGGACACACCAGATGTGTCGCAT
>DBEYTJ010000035.1:0-34736 GCA_048181065.1 Collinsella sp. | reverse complement strand
CTAATTCCTGCACGCGGGCGTGGCGGAATTGGCAGACGCGTACGGTTCAGGTCCGTATGGGGGCAACCCCATGAAGGTTCAAGTCCTTTCGCCCGCACCATTAAATGAAAGAGCTCCCAGCAATGGGAGCTTTTTTGTTATGGGCCCATCGCAGGGACTTGAACCTGTGAAGGAGCGAGCGTAAAGAAAACGCGGAGCGTTTTTAGCGAGCTGGCGAGTCCGCCGGCAGGCGGGCGAAACCGGTGCGGATCCGCGAAGCGGATACGCGGACGTCCTTTCGCCCGCACCATTAAATGAAAGAGCTCCCAGCAATGGGGGCTTTTTTGTTATGGGCCTCTTGTTGATGTCACGTTGCTGCTTCGTGCGGGTATCCTAATGCCAACGTGTGCCTATCAGAGGAGAGACCATGCTGTTGTCCGGTATCATCGCCGCCCTTGCCAGCCTTTTGATTCCCATCATCATTCTGTTGCTGCTGCTTCCCAACGCCTGCTATGTCGTTGAACAACAGCATGCCGTGATCATCGAGCGCCTGGGCAAGTTCAATCGCATCGTCAACGCGGGCTTCCACATGAAGGTACCCGTGATCGACCGCAAGGCCGCCACGGTGAGTCTGCGCACCATGAAAAACGGTTTTGGCATCGACGTTAAGACCCAGGACAACGTGACCATCGGCCTTGAGGTCTCTGCTCAGTACCACGTGAGCTATGACATGGGCGCCGGCCCGGCAGATTCGGGTATCTACAAGAGCTACTACATGCTGCAGGAGCCCGTCGACCAGATGCGTGACTTCATCACCGACGCCCTGCGCTCTTCGATTCCCGTCTACACACTCGATGAGGTCTTTGCCAAGAAGGATGACATCGCCAAGGATGTCAACGCTACCGTTTCCGAGCAGATGGCCGCCTACGGCTTCACCCTCGTGTCGACGCTCATCACCAAGATCGCACTGCCGACCGAGGTTGAGAACTCCATGAACGACATCAACGCTGCCCAGCGCAAGCGCGCTGCGGCACAGGAGCTCGCTGAGGCCGACCGCATCAAGCGCGTCACCGAGGCGACCGCCGAGGCCGAGGCAATGGAAAAGGCGGGCGAGGGCATCGCCAACCAGCGCAAGGCTATCGCGTTGGGCATCAAAGATTCGCTCGAGATCATCCAGGAGACGGGTGTCGGCAATGACGAGGCCAACCAACTGTTCATGTTTACGCAGTGGTCCGAGATGATGACGGAGTTCGCTCGCACGGGTAAAACCTCGACGGTCGTGCTGCCGAGCGATTTCTCGCAGTCGGCCTCGATGTTCGAGCAGATGCTGACAGCCAGCAAAGTTCAGAACGAGTCAAAGGAGTAGACACGCGTGAAATACACCGTCGTTTGCGTCGGTAAGCTCAAGGAGCGCTTTTGGAAGGACGCGTGCGCTGAGTACACCAAGCGCCTAGGTGCCTATGCCAAGGTTGATATCCGCGAGGTGGCCGATATCGACCCGGCTAAGGCGGGCGGCGTGGATGCCGCGTGCGGCAAGGAGGGGGCGGCGATTCTTGCTGCCTTGCCGTCTCGAGCGCATATGATCCTGCTGGCTATTGAGGGCAAAGAGCGCTCGAGCGAGGAGTTTTCGGCGCGGCTCGATGATCTTATGCTGCGTGGTAACAGCGACATCGCCTTTGTGATTGGCGGATCGGACGGCGTGAGCGATGACGTGCGCGCACGAGCCGACGAGATGCTCAGCTTTGGACGCATTACCTTGCCGCATAACTTGGCGCGCGTGGTGCTGCTAGAGCAGATTTACCGTGCCTGCAAGATCAGCCGTGGCGAGCCGTATCACAAATAGGTCGGCAATACGAAACAATGGCGTGGGACAATACCTTTCGTTTTGAGGAATGTGTCTGAAAGGACTATGCGATATGAAGATTGGATTTGTCGGTTTTGGCAATATGGCGAGCGCTATGGCTGATGGCTGGATCGCTGCCGGTGTAGCTGCGAGCGACATGTGCGCCTGTGCGGGTCGCTACGACGCACTGGTTGAGCGCTGCGAGGCGCGCGGCATGGCCGCCTGCCACGATGCCGCCGAGGTTGTCGCCGCATCCGATATCGTGGTCGCTGCGGTCAAACCGTACATGATCGAGAAGGTATTCGCCCCGCTCAAGGATGCTCTTGTCAAAAAGGTCGTTCTGTCGGTTGCCTGGACCTGGGACAGTGCCAAGTGGGAGCAAGTCCTGCCGGGCGTCGCGCATATCTCGACGGTGCCCAACACACCGGTTTCGGTGGGCGAGGGCGTCATCGCTTGCGAGAAGGCTTCCACGCTTAGTGATGAGCAGAGCGCAGTGGTGCTTGATCTGCTTGGCAAGCTCGGTGCGGTGGTCGAGCTCGATACGAGCCTGCTGTTTGTGGGCGGCACGGTGGGTGGTTGCGCTCCGGCATTTGTCGCTATGGCAATCGAGGCCCTGGGCGATGCGGCGGTCAAGCACGGTATCCCGCGTGCCGATGCCTATCGCATTGTGAGCCAGATGGTGCTGGGTACGGCAAAGCTGCAGCTTGCAACTGGCCAACATCCTGCGGCGATGAAGGACGCCGTATGCTCGCCCGGTGGCGCCACCATCAAGGGCGTCGTTGCGCTCGAGGACGCCGGCATGCGCAGTGCCCTGGTCAAGGCAATCGACGCAACTCTCCAGTAAAACCGACCAAAAAAGGACGGGTTTATTTTTGGCAGGTATTTTCTGCGGTTTTGTCCTTTTAGCGAAAAGCGCCCCGCAACTGGCTCAATTCCAGTTGCGGGGCGCTTGCGTTTGCCCAGATAAAACAGACCAAAATAAACCTGTCCCTTTTTGGCAGGTTAGTCCCAGAAGCTGTCTTCCTCATCCTCGGACTTGGGTCCGCGGTCGACGTACATCTTATGGGTACGCTTCTCCATTACAAAGGCAAGAATCGCAAATAACAGGATGCCGCCGGCGAAAAGGATGGCAAAGCCGGTGCGGGTGCCAAACAAAAAGGAAAAAACTGCGTCCATTGGGTGCCTTCTTGCGTAGTTGAGTTGGGTCGTAAACGCTCATAAGTATATACTTGCCCATACATGTACAAGGTTGCAACCTAAATGGAATGTATATCGCCGGAGGATCTAATGCTTGATATCAAGTTTGTTCGCGAGAACCCCGATGCCATCGATGTCGCCATGGCTAACCGCCAGACGTCTTGGGATCGCGAGAAGTTCTTTGAGCTCGACGACGAGCGCCGTGCCGTCATCACCGAGGTCGAGGAGCTCCAGGCTACGCGCAATGCCGAGTCCAAGAAGATCGGCGCCCTGATGAAGGAGGGCAAGAAGGACGAGGCCGAGGCCGCCAAGGAGGCCGTGCGCGCCGTCAACGAGAAGATTGACGGTCTGGCCGAGCGCCGTACTGCTCTCGAGCAGGAGCAGTACGACTTCATGGCTCACCTGCCCAACATTCCTTGCGAGGCCACGCCGTACGGCAAGGACGAGGACGAGAATATTGAGCGCCGTCGTTGGGGCACCCCGCGCGAGTTCGACTTCGACTTTAAGCCGCATTGGGATCTGGGCACCGATCTGGACATCCTCGACTTCGAGCGCGGCAACAAGCTCTCCGGCAGCCGTTTTACCGTTCTCGGTGGCGCTGGCGCCCGCCTGGAGCGCGCCCTCATCAACTTCTTCCTCGATACGCACACCAGCCGTGGTTTTAAGGAGTGGTGGCCGCCCATCGTCGTCAAGCGTCAGACCATGTTTGGCACGGGTCAGCTGCCCAAGTTCGAGGACGACGCCTACCACGTCTCGGGCGACAACTTCCTGATCCCCACCGCCGAGGTCGTGCTCACCAACCTGCACGCCGGCGAGGTCCTCGACGCCGACACCCTGCCGCGCCGCTACACCGCCTTCACCCCCTGCTTCCGCGAGGAGGCCGGTTCCGCCGGTCGCGACACCCGCGGCATCATCCGTCAGCACGAGTTCGACAAGGTCGAGATGGTCAAGTTCGCTAAGCCGGAGGAGTCCGACGAGGAGCTCGAGAGCATGACCGCCGAGGCCGAGTACCTGCTGCAGCAGCTGGGCCTTCCGTATCGCGTGATTAGCCTGTGCACCGGCGACTTGGGCTTCTCTGCCCGTCAGACCTACGACGTCGAGGTCTGGCTGCCGAGCTACAACGCCTACAAGGAGATCAGCTCCTGCTCCAACTGCGGCGACTTCCAGGCCCGCCGCGCCAACATCAAGTATCGCGACCCCGAGAACTTCAAGGGTTCGCGCTACCTGCACACTCTCAACGGTTCCGGCCTGCCGGCCGGCCGCACCATGGCCGCCATTCTGGAGAACTACCAGAATGCCGACGGCACCATCACGATCCCCGAGGTCCTGCGTCCTTACATGGGCGGTCTCGAGAAGATCGAGCCGGTCGCGTAAGTTGGCTGCATAGGGGATATGCAAGGGCGCTCCTTCGGGGGCGCCCTATTTCGTGCGCAGGTCCATACCATGCCGTGCGGACAGCTCAATAGAAAACACACGAACAACCGTTCTGTATACAGCCATCTACCTGCTATGCTTTTGCTAAATAAGAGCGAGAGAAAGGGGACGCGATGGAGTTGTTTGATGATCGGGTGGTTTTGTTTGAGAGCGACGAGGGCGGGGAGTACCTGCTTGTAACGTGTGAGCCGTCTGGCATGGGTGGCCTGGTGGTTCGGCAGGCGAGCGAGGGCCCGTTGACCCAATGGTGCTTTGAGGAGTCGCCGCATGTGGTCGAGACCTTTGTGACGCACGAGGGGCTTGTGGCGCTGGAGCACTTCTATGGAGTTGGGACTTCCAACCAGGTCGCGCGCATGCTGAGCATCTCGTTTGCCGATTATGACTGTGCCCAGCGGGTGAGATCGCTCCTGAGGGAACTTGATGCTAAGTTTGACGTGATCGAAAAGCCAATCGATCGTACGGGGAACGTCGGTATGTGCGGAGCAGCATGACAAAACTGCGTTTCACAAAAAAGTTTGAGATTGTGCTTGACTCCAATAAGCTAAAGTGGTTTTATATGTCTTGCGCTGCGGCGTTACCTCAGCTGGATAGAGGGTCTGACTACGAATCAGAACGTCATAGGTTCGAATCCTATACGCCGCACCAATCGAACTTGAAGCCTCCGGCAACGGGGGCTTTTCTTTTATGCCGCCACCGCATGGATTCGAACCTCGGTCGAGGCGCGGGCGTAAAGAAAACGCGGAGCGTTTTTAGCCCGCGGGCGAGCGCGCCGGCAGGCGGGCGAAGCCGGTGCGGATCCGCGCAGCGGATGCGCGGAATCCTATACGCCGCACCAATCGAACTTGAAGCCTCCGGCAACGGGGGCTTTTCTTTTATGCCGCAACCGCATGGATTCGAACCTCGGTCGAGGCGCGAGCGTCTTAATCAGCACTTCGTAAAATTTTTCCAAATTGTCGCTTGACCCATCGAGGGGTCACGTGCATAATAATCCGTGCGTTGCGGCGTTACCTCAGCTGGATAGAGGGTCTGACTACGAATCAGAACGTCATAGGTTCGAATCCTATACGCCGCACCAATTGATCTTGAAGCTCCCGACAACGGGGGCTTTTCTTATATGGGAGCATTGCGGAGATTCGAACCTCGGTCGAGGCGCGAGCGTGAAGCGGACGCGGAGCGTCCGTAGCGAGCGGGCGAGCGCGCCGGCAGGCGGGCGAAGCCGGTGTGGATCCGCGCAGCGGATGCGCGGTATCCTATACGTCGCACCAATAGACTTTAAAGCTCCCAACAACGACTGCTCTTCTATATCGCGAGGCGTCGAAGATCGCACCAAGCCCTCCAAATGAGTAAAAATTAAATTCGATAACTTTTTTTGAAAAAACGCTTGACCAATATTCAGTCCATATGCATAATAATCAACAAGTCGCGGCGTTACCTCAGCTGGATAGAGGGTCTGACTACGAATCAGAACGTCATAGGTTCGAATCCTATACGCCGCACCATTTGAGATTAAAGCTCCCGGCAACGGGGGCTTTTCTTTTACGTAGGCACCGCATGGATTCGAACCTCGGTCGAGGCGCGAGCGTGAAGCGGACGCGGAGCGTCCGTAGCGAGCGGGCGAGTCCGCCGGCAGGCGGGCGAAGCCGGTGCGGATCCGCGCAGCGGATGCGCGGAATCCTATACGCCGCACCATTTGAGATTAAGGCTCCCGGCAACGGGGGCTTTTCTTTTACGTAAACACCGCATGGATTCGAACCTCGGTCAAAGGGGACTATTTCTCATCGACTCGTGTAAGATTTCGAGTATGCGCCTCGGTGAGTCCGTGGCGCGCTCTTTCTTTAGACGACCGATCAGGGTGATATTTCGTGGCAGAGCGTCCGACATACAAGCTCAGGTTTCTCGATCCCAAAAAGCGCTTTCCGGCCATGCCCGAGCAGCCTGCGGGACGCTCGTATGGCGTGGTTTGGAAGCTCTTTGGCGAGGACCCGCATGAATCATGCTATGTCGTCGAATTCGTCGGCAAAAGCCATGTGTCGCTTTTGGGCTACGTGTGTGTTTCGGGTGAGGTCTATAAGGTGGACCGTCCCGTTAACGAGGTATCGCTGCCCGACGATCCCGACATGCAACTGATTCTTGACGAGTCCGATTCCAACATCGGTGAGATTGCGGTCAGGGGTACCGATGGGACGATGCACCCCCGGGCGCGAGTCATCGGCTCTCCCGAAGGCACCATGCGCGAACAATCCGATCGCGAGACGTGGAATTCGACGCGCAGCCTTCGCTACGGCGAGTTCATGGCCTCGATGTTCTTGCGTTACGTGATATTCGCCGATTCTGAAAACGCTGTCTTAGGCACGGCAGACGGTGACGACCTTGACGAGGGCATGAAAAATGCCGTCGACAAGATCAAACTTGTAAAACTCCCCGAGCCGGTTGAGGTGCTGCTGGGTTTTGATTCCACGCCGCTGCCCGATGCAATCGAAACGTTGCTCTACCGCATTGATCATACAGATAATCCAAGTGGCATTGAGCGCTATGCCGCCGCTTTGATGGGCGAAGTTAATCTGCCTCGCCTGCGCACCATCGCGACCAAAACCGAAATGAGCCTGGCGCGCATCGATCGCTCGAGGCTCTTTTATCTCAATTTTGACCGTAGCCTGCTGGACCAGGACGAGATCGATACCCTACTTGCCGTCGAGTGCCGCCTGAACCGCCTATCGGGCATCCTTGAGCGTATTGGGGCAGGGTTGGGCCCCGTTGCCTCGTCGCCAAGCTTTGAGGGCTGCTCGCTCTTTGACCTATGGCATATCAGCAAGACGACAAACGACGTTCCTCGCTTGCTCGAAACGCTGTCGAATGACAACCCGTGGGCCAAGCCGGGGACGGTTGCGTGCCAGCCGGGTGGCGAGTGGGACGTTCGCACCCGCTTTGCACGTATCGTAGAAGCGCTCAACGTGGTCACGCGGCTCGATTACACCTATCGAGCGAACGTCGCCGAGGGCATCGTGCTGGTGCGATTTGGCCGCACGGTTGTCGATGCTATGCCGCAGCGCGAATACGATGCTCAAGATGACGCCTGGCGCGAGGTGGATGAGCCTAAGCGCGCGGCGTGGGCCACTGAGCACGATGCGCGTATTGCGCTTACACTCGCGGCGGCTTGCTTTGCTTCGGGCGCTCGCATCACGCGCTGCTACGTGCAGATTGCGGTTCCCGACGGCGAGCAAGGCGAGCGCGTTGTCGAAACGTATTCCTTTAGCCGTGCGGCCTATCTGGCCGATTGCGTTTCTGTCGCCAAGGATCTTGAGAGCATGGATATGGACGACATGCCCTGCAAGCATTTGCTCGAGGCATATGAGGCAGATGCGCCGGACATGATTGAGCCTGCAGAGGTTCACGCCCGACCACGCGATGACCATCGTCCATTGCCGCCTGCACTTCGCGATCTGCTGCTCGCTGATACGGCTGACGAGCTTGAGGTCATGGAGGAGGACAACGATCCGTATGTCGCCCGTGTCGTCGAGCTGCGCGAGCAATCCAAAGTTGACCGAGCCGGTGCTTTCGAGGGCTTTTCTCGCCTTGTCGAGGAGCTGGAAGCCAAGTGTACGGTTGCTGAGCTTTTGGCGACGGGCCCAGTGCAGACCCAGTTCTGCGACAACCAGCTGGTGCGCATGGTGCTGCCGGTGATGGAGGAGGACCGTTCCGTGCGTATCCTTCGCGCTCCCGATGCGCTGTATTTTGCCCAGCACGAGATTTGCAGCTTTTACGCCGAACAAGAGGACTTTGAGCGTGCGCTGCCCGAGGTGCGCCGTCTCTACGATTTGGCGCGCTCGTCCATGCAGTCTCACTTTGCCCTGATTAACGTGCTAGCACGCCTGGAGCGTTATGACGAGATTGTCGAGGTAGCGCGCCACGGCCTGCGCGTTGCCAGCGACCGGCCTTCGATCGGTTACCTGTTCTATCGCCTGGCGTTTGCCTACTGGAACTGCGACCAGCTCGAGCTGGCGCTGGCATGTTATCGCCTGGTGCCGCGCGGCGAGGAGTCGGGCGGTAGTGCGCAGGAGGAAATGCAGGGCCTTATGAACGAGATGGGCGCCATCAAACCGCCCACGTTTGAGGAGGCTGTCGAGACCATCCGCAAGGCAGGTCTTGAGCTGCCGCCGGTGCCCGCCGTGACCAATCAGCTCGCGGATGCCGCCGTGCAACTTGTCGATAACGGCTTCTTTTTCTTGGCGCGCGGCTGCATCTATCAAATGTGGCGCACCATGGGCAACGATGAGCTCGGCTCCCTCAACCGCTCGCTGGGGTAGGGGCGGCATAGAAGGGCTGGACCGCGCTTGTCATCCCATTTGCTCACCATGCCGACAAAACGAAGGGGCTACTGCTACCGGCGTACCGGGAACATTTGCGTATAGATAAGGTATAACGAATTAAGTCGTAGCGAATTAAAGTACGAATTACTGTATCGAGCAGGTTGCCGACAAATTGAATGGAGCCATTTGTATTTGCTCAGGTGGGTGGCTCCAGCAGGACCGGTAAGGTCAAAAGCGGCTAGGTCTGCTAAACCTGTTAAACTCTGCTAAAGTTGCTAAACTTTGTTAAAGTTGTTAAAACTGGCAGAGGAGGTCGAATGTCAAAAGCTATTAATCCCTTTAAGCCAACAGCGGGCATGAATCCACCTGAGCTTATCGGACGCGACGCTGTTTTGGATGACTTTGCCGAGGCTCTTGAGAATGGCCCTGGTGCCCCCGATCGACTCATGCGCATCTCGGGTGTCCGAGGCACGGGTAAAACGGTGCTCCTCAACGCATTGGGCGATCTTGCGCGCAAAAAAGGATTCGAGGTTGTCGACGTTGCCTCAAATGCCGGTTTTTGCGACAGAATTCTCGAGGCTCTGCAGCGAAATGTTCGTCTTGCATCAATGTCGATTTCCCCATCGATTTTAGGAGTCAGCCTTGGCTCCGTGGAGCTGTCGAAGTCAGCCTCTCATCTGGGCGAGGCGATGTACGATGCCGCGAAGCGAGGTGGTTTGCTCATCACGCTCGATGAGATTCAGGACGCCTCAACTGAGGAAATGCGCGAGCTGGGTAATGAAATGCAGCTCTTGATTCGCCAAGGGGCGAATGTCGCCTTTGCATTCGCTGGTTTGCCAACCTCTGTGGATGGCGTGGTGGTGGATGATACGTTGACGTTCCTTCAGAGGGCGAAGCATATCGAACTCACGCGGCTTTCAGATTTTGAAGTCGGCGGATCGTTTGAGGATACGATGAGGCGTGCGGGCAAGGAACTCGACGAAGGCGTTGCTGGGCTTTTGACAAAGGCTTCGGCAGGCTATCCCTTTATGGTCCAGTTGGTCGGATATTACGCTTGGCAGGTTGCTGCGCGCAGCGGGTCGGAGAGCGTGAGTGAAGAGGCGGCTCGCAAGGGTGTCCAGGCGGCTCTTGATAGTTTCAATGCCATGGTGATTGCCCCCGCGCTGCGCAGGGTGTCGGAGCGGCAGTTCCAATATCTCGCGGCGATGGCGCAATGCGAAGGCGGCGAGATTACGAACGGTGATATTGCCAAAAAGATGGGATTGCCGGCGAATAAAGTCGGGTCGTATCGCAAACGTTTGATCGATACGGGACTGATTGAGCCTGCTGGCTACGGCTGTGTTTCGTTTGCAATTCCGTACATGCGCGATTATCTGTTGGAGACCGTTCGAGCGGACTAATAAAGACTGGAGGCATCGACGCCGCCGCTGGGGTTGCCCCGTATCTTTGTCTAAATCTGTAACATCTGGACGAAGATTCGGCCTGTAACTGTTACAGATTGAGATGATTGGGTGAGACGTCTACTGGCAAATTGGAATCGCTCCAAATTCCCTCTTGCCCATCCTCGACTGTTTGGTTACTATAGAACGGCTGTTACGGAGAGCTGACCGAGAGGCCGAAGGTGCTCGCCTGCTAAGCGAGTATGCCCCAAAAGGGCATCTGGGGTTCGAATCCCCAGCTCTCCGCCAGTTTGACTTTAAAGAAGGGTCCCATTCGGGGCCCTTTTTTATTATCAAGAAAGGCAGCTGGGGATTCGAACCCTCAAAAAATGAGGCGCCCCGTTGGACGCCTCATTTTGGTTCGATGTGATAACGCTTTGGCCCTACATCTTGGGAGCCTTGGCTACGGTCTCGCTCTCGGCTGTGAGCGGGCGGTTGTCGATGCGGCGGCCCAGGCGGTCGAGCTTCACGAGCAGCCACTCGATGGGATTGGGCCCCGTTCCCTCCTCGTCGGCAACCAGGTCCATGACGGCAATCTTGGTGCCGTCCTGCTTAAGCGTAACGCTGCCCACCTTATCGCCAACATGCACCGTGCCCGAAAGGTCATCGTAGCTAACCTTTTCGGTCACTTCGCCGGCGAGTGAGAACACTGTTGCCTGTGCGGCGGGGTCGGCGAGCGTGGCATCGATCGTCTTATCCGTCCAGTCGGTTTGGCCAATGCGCGCCATAAGCGGGTTGCCGTTGGCGGTCTTCTCCTGTGTATTGGCAATTGCGACCGTCACCTTGTGACCGTAGTACCAGTTGGCAAGGGTCGCCGTATCGGTAAAGCGCTGATCGTTGGTTGTGGAGTTCAAAATAACGGTGTAGACCTCGTCGCCGTCGCGGTTGTAGGCGCTCGTAAAGCAATAGCCCGCGTCGTCGGTGGTGCCGGTCTTGCCGCCAATGTTTCCGTCCTGACCGAGCAAAACGTTGTGCGTGTCCATGGAATGCGAATGGTCTGAGTCATCGGCGCCCGTGACCTCAATCCAAGAATCCTCGCTCGCGACGACTTCGCGAATCGTATCGTTTTTCATGGCCTCCCGCATCATCAGTGCCACGTCATGTGCGGTTGAGTGCATGTCGCCGGCCCACTCATCAAAGTCCAGGCCGTGTGGGTTCTCAAAGACCGTGCCGGTGCAGCCGAGCTTTTTGGCGCGCTCGTTCATGGCCTTCACAAAGGTTGCCTCGGCGTCTTTGGTCTTGGGGTCGATCTTTTTGCCTACGTACTCGGCAAGCACGGTGGCGGCGTCGTTGCCCGAGGGGATCAACAGGCCGCGTAGTGCCTGCTCCACGGTGAGCTCGTCGCCTTCGAGCAGGCCGGCAGTCGAGTTGCCTACGGTGGCGGCAGCGTTGCTCACCGTGACCTTCTCGTCCATCTTGCAGTTTTCGACGGTCAGGATTGCGGTCATGACCTTGGTGATCGAGGCAATCTTGACCTGATCATCGGCGCCGCGTCCATAGTAGACGGTGCCGTCCTTGCCCATAACAAGGGCATTAGTTGCCTCGATATCGGGCAGGTTTTCTGTCGTGATGTCGCGGGCGTCGGCGGTCTTGCCGCAGACGTCGTCGGTCGTGAGCATTTGGGCACCGGCAACAGAGGGCACGCCGGCAACAAGGGCGATGGCGCAGGCAAAGCCGGCAGCAAGCTGGGCGGAGCGCTTTGCGAGAGAGGTGAGGGACTTCACAGATTTCGCTTTCGACGGGATGGTCTCTTCTGGCACTAGAGTATATCGTTTGCCGGCGACGACGATCGCTGCGTGCGCGCATGGCCCGCATTCGTGCTCGAACGGGCGCAAGGGTGCTTAAGGTCGACTTAATCGCCCGCGCTTGTTGTGTGTGGCGGGCGCCGCCTCGGGCATAATGGAGCGCGAGAGGAGCACGCATGAACGAGCGCATACTGGTAGTTGATGACGAGAAGGCCATCGCCGACCTGGTTGGTATCTATCTTACAAAGGAGGGCTTTGACGTCCAGATCGCCTACAGCGGGGCCGATGCGGCCAAGGCAATTCTGGAGCAAGAGTTTGACCTGGCACTGCTCGATGTCATGCTGCCCGATATCGACGGCTTTGAGCTGCTGCGTACCATCCGTGCTGGCCATACCTATCCCGTAATTATGTTGACGGCACGCGATGCCCAGCAGGATAAGATCGAAGGCCTTTCTCTTGGCGCGGACGATTACGTGGTCAAGCCGTTCCGCCCGCTGGAGCTCATCGCGCGCGTTCATGCTCAGTTGCGCCGCTACACCAGCTACGGCAGCCGCGCGCAGGCGACCGAGTCGCCGACCCTCCAGCTCGACGGCCTCGAGATCAACCGTGACGCTCGTTCCGTGACGGTGGACGGTGCGCCTCACGCCCATCGAGTATTCCATCTTGCTGTATCTGGCCGAGCATCGCGGCAGCGTGGTGCCCGTGGAGGACCTGTTCCGCGCGGTGTGGAACGAGGACTTTATGCCCGGCTCCAACAATACGGTGATGGTACACATTCGTCACCTGCGCGAAAAGATCGGTGACGACGCTCAGAAGCCGCGTTTTATCAAAAACGTTTGGGGCGTCGGCTATATCATCGAATAACGCCTTTGTTTGCGAGGACATGGACATGACAAAAGACGATAAGCAGACGTTTGAGGTGCCCGATCGACTCTTTGAATACGTGAGGGCGGTCGTCGATAATCGCGCGCTTGCGACGGTGCTGCTCTTTTTGCTGAGTCTGCTGCTGATCGGCACTGATAACATCGCCGGTATCTTAGCGGTGCTACTCATCGGCTTCTTGCTGATCGATCGCTTTGAAATCGTGCGTCGTTGCGTGGTGATCGGCGGTGCCGCGTGGGTCATGACGCTGGCGATCGGCGCCATGGCACTCGGTGGCATTGAGGGACCGGTGCTGTTCGATGCCGGCTTTGTATTCAACATGCTTGGCTTTGTCTTGGCGCTCGCCGTGTGCGTCCTGTTCTTTTGCGGCCGCGCTCTGTACTACCAGGGCTATGAGCAGGGTGAGCAGCATTCCGACCGCGTGCTTGCCGCCCGTGTTCAGGACCGTCTGATCGATCATCCCGACGCGTGGGACAACATCGACGGCGACTTCCTGGAGGTCGAGGGTGTGCTCAACCGTGTGCGCGATCGCGAGCGCAAAGTCCAGCAAACCCTGCGTGACGAGTCACATCGCAAGGACGATTTGGTCACATACTTGGCGCATGACCTGCGCACGCCGCTTGCCAGCGTGGTGGGCTACCTCTCGCTGTTGCAGGAGGCGCCCGACCTGCCGGTTGAGCAGCGCGCACACTTTACGGGCGTGGCGCTCGACAAGGCGCACCGACTCGACGCGCTTATTGAGGAGTTCTTTGATATCACGCGCTTTGACTTCCACGATATTGTGCTCACGCGCGGCTACGTCGACCTGGGATTGCTGCTGGCGCAGGTGGCCGATGAGTTCTATCCCATTCTCAACGAGCAGCACAAAGATGTCCAAGTTGATGTGCGTGAGGACCTGACGGTGCTCGTGGATGGCGACAAGATGGCTCGCGTGTTCAACAACATCATGAAAAACGCCATCGCCTATAGCTACGAAGGATCGACCATTGCGATCGAGGCCCGACGCCAAGATGACGGTGGCGTGCGAATTCGCTTTATCAATCAGGGTGATCCGATTCCGGCGGCTAAGCTCAAGGTGATCTTTGAGAAGTTCTATCGCCTGGACGCGGCACGTGCGACCAATCGCGGTGGTGCCGGCCTGGGTCTTGCCATCGCCAAGGAGATTGTCGCGGCGCACGGCGGCACCATTGCGTGCGAATCGACGCCCGAGCACACGGTGTTTACCATTGCGCTTCCCGTTGCATAACCAGCGTGCCCTTACAAACACTTGACAATGCGCTCACGTGCGTATGAGCCGCGATTTCTACTATCGATACTGCTGAATTGATATCGATATGGAGGTATGCGGTATGACGGCTGCTGCGGCGATGGAGCCTACGGAGCTTGAGGAACTCATAGAGGCGCAGGCCGAGGCCGCGCACGAGCGCGAAGTTGGGGATGCGACTCGCCCCACGGCGCAGGACCTTGCCGCCTCGCCGACGCGCATCGATGTTGAGGGCCTTGACCTGTTTTACGGCGACCATCATGCGCTCAAGGACGTGAGCATCAAAATTCGTGACAAGCAGATCACCTCGTTCATCGGGCCTTCGGGCTGCGGAAAGTCGACGCTGCTGCGCTGCTTTAACCGTATGAACGACGGTATCAAGGATTGCCGCATTGAAGGCAAGATTGCACTCGACGGCCAGAATATCCTGGGCGATTACGATATCTGCCGCTTGCGCCAGCGCGTGGGTATGGTGTTCCAACGCCCCAATCCGTTTCCCATGAGCATCTACGACAACGTCGCCTACGGTCCTCGCGGCATGGGGGTGCGCGACCGCGTCGTACTCGACGAGCTGGTCGAAGACTCCCTGCGACGCGCCGCACTGTGGGACGAGGTCAAGGACAAGCTCAAGGAATCGGGCCTGGGTTTATCGGGCGGCCAGCAGCAGCGTCTGTGCATCGCCCGTGCGCTGGCCGTGCAGCCCGACATTCTGCTGATGGACGAGCCGACCTCGGCGCTCGACCCCGTATCGACGCTGGTGGTGGAGCAGCTGGCCTGCGAGCTCAAGGAGACCTGCACGTTGGTGGTCGTTACGCACAACATGCAGCAGGCTGCGCGCATCTCCGACTCGGTCGCGTTCTTTTTGCTGGGCGAGCTGGTGGAGCATGCGCCCACGGCCCAGCTCTTCAAAAACCCGACCGATCAGCGCACGGCGGATTATTTGACGGGCCGTTTTGGCTGATACCATCTAGTACAGGCGCCTTTAGGGTTAAGATGCGGTCATGCCGGCCGCAGAGGGGTTCAACATGATCTATTACGTCGAGGACGATGACAACATCAGGGATTTGACGGTCTACGCGCTGCGCAAGCAGGGAATCGAGGCCGAGGGCTTTTCGTGCGACGGCGAGTTTAAGGCCGCCGTGGCGCGACGGGTGCCCGATGCTGTGCTGCTCGACATCATGCTGCCCGATACCGACGGCTTGGCGATCATGCGTCGTCTGCGTGCCGATCGCCTGACGGCGACGGTGCCCATTATGATGCTCACCGCCAAGGACACCGAGCTCGACAAGGTCATGGCGCTCGATGGCGGTGCCGACGATTACCTGACCAAGCCGTTCTCGCTTATGGAGCTCGCCAGCCGTTGCCGTGCGCTACTGCGCCGCGGCGGCATGGTCAAGCAGGCGAGCGATGTGCTCAGCGTGGGCGATATCGTACTTTCGCCCAGTCACCGCGAAGTGACTGTTGCCGGTGAACCGCTCAAGCTCACGCTGCGCGAATTCGACCTGCTCGAGTACCTCATGCGCAAACCTGGCGTGGTCTTTACCCGCGAGTCGCTGCTGCAGAGCGTATGGGGCTGGGACTTCGACGGCGGTTCGCGCACCGTCGACGTGCATGTGCAGACGCTCCGCCAAAAGCTCGGCGAGCGTGCGAGCGCCATAGAGACCGTGCGCGGCGTGGGCTATCGTCTGGCCGAGCGTACGGCCGATGACGATGCCGAAGGAGCCGACAGCGCGGCTAGCGCATCGGAGGAGTAACTCGTGGTCTTAGCCCCCCAGGGAAAACGTACCCTGTCGCATCGCGTGTTCGCGACGATTTTTCTCTGCGCTATGGTGGTTATCGTGGCGTTTACGGTGTTGGGCGCGTTCTTTGTGCAAAATACTCTGGCAGATGCCACGAGCGCCAACCTTTCGCAGGAAACCGAGCTTATTGCCGCTGCCCTCAACGAGCAGCAGGAGCCCATTGCCTTTCTGCGCAGTTTCGATCGCGAGGACTTGCGCATCACGCTGATCAACAAAGACGGGTCGGTTGCCTACGACAACGAGGCGTCGCCTTCTATGCTGCCCAATCACGGCGATCGTCCCGAGGTCGTCAAGGCTTTCGAGAGCGGCTCGGGTTCTGCGGAGCGCGCAAGCTCCACGCTCGACGAGATTATGCTGTACCGAGCCGTCCGACTTAACAACGGCCAGGTTGTTCGCTTGGCGCAGGCCCAACCTGGCGTTGCGGCGATTCTGATGTCTCTCGTGGCGCCGATGCTGCTCATTGCGGCGGCAGGTGCGGTGCTCTCGTTTTTCTTGGCGCGTCGTGAGTCCCGCGCCATCATTGAGCCGTTGCAGGAGGTCGATCTGGACCATCCTCGCCGCAGCTACGAGCATGCTTATGCCGAGATGGTTCCCATGCTCGAGCGCATTGAGTCGCAACGCCAGGAGCTCAAGCGCCAGATGGCGGTGCTGGCGGACAACGACCGCATGCGCCGCGAGTTCACGGCCAATATCACCCATGAGCTCAAGACCCCGCTTACGGCAATCTCGGGCTATGCCGAGCTCATTGCGAACGGCATGGTCGAGGGTGAGGACGACCTGCGCACCTTTGGCGGCCGCATCTACCGTGAGGCGGGCCGTTTGGCGGCGCTCGTCAACGATATCCTCACGCTTTCGAACTTGGATGAGGCCGAGCGTGCGAGCGATGGCGAGGCGGTGCCTATTGGCTCCACGGAGCCCATTGAGCTTTCGCGTGCTATCTACGCGGTCGAGCAGCGTCTTGAGCAGGTCGCCCGCCAGGCAAATGTGGCGATAGGACATGAGACCAAGCCCGTGGTCGTCGAAGGCGTATCGCGCCTGATCGATGAGCTCATCTACAACCTGGCGAGCAACGCCATTCGCTACAACCGGCCCGGCGGTACGGTGACGTTACGGTGCGGAACCAACGACGACGGGCACCCGTATCTGTCGGTTGCCGATACGGGTATTGGCATTGCGCCCGAGGAGCAGGGTAAGGTATTCGAGCGTTTCTATCGCGTTGACAAGAGCCGTTCTAAAGCGCGCGGTGGAACGGGTCTGGGCCTGGCCATCGTCAAGCATGCTGCCCTGTATCATCACGCCTCGCTCGATCTGTCGAGCGAGCTGGGGGTGGGGACCACCATCACGGTGACGTTTCCCGTGCAACAGGACGAGCAGTTCGTGTAGCGGTACTGCAAACATGTGAATTTCACGCCGCATCGGTGCTGCCGGTGCGGCGTTAATGTTGCGCAACAATGGTGTAAGCGCTGTATCTTATGTATAGAGTTCGGACATGGCAAAAAGATGCGATATCATACGAGCAGTTTTGTCGATATGAACTAGGGAAATGAAAGGCAAGCTGCATGACCCTTCTTGAACTGTTCCAGCTGCTTAAAAAGTACCTTAAGCTGGTCATCGCCCTCCCGGTGGTCTGCGCGATCGCCATGGGCGTCGTGTCCTTCACTATGATGGACAACACCTACACTGCCACGACGAGCATGTACATTCTCGCCAAGACCGATGGTAGCCAGACGAGCTACTACAACGACCTGTCGGCGAGCCAGATGCTCTCCAACGATATCGCGACGCTGCTCGATAGCGACAGCGTCAAGAGCGGTGCCGCTAAGGAGCTGGGTCTTTCCAACTTGGATGATTACAAGGTGAGCGTTACGAGCGAGACCACGACTCGTGTCATTTCGCTGTCCGTGACCGGTGACAGCCCCGACGGTGCCGCCGCTGTCGCCAACGCCATTGCCAACTCGGTGTCTACCGTGGCTCAGGACGTTGACGCCGCCCAGGCCGTCAACGTGATCGATAAGGCAAAGATCCCCAACCAGCCCAGCGGCCCCAACCGCAAGCTCTACATCGCGGTCGCCGCTCTGGCCGGCCTGTTCGTCGCTGTTGCAATTGTCGTGCTGGTCGACATGCTCAATACTCGCGTCCGCTCCGTTGACGATGCCGTCGAGCTGCTCGGTGTGCCCGTTATCGGTCGTTTCCCCGTTGTGAAGGGCGGTAAGTAATTCATGGCCCGTAAAAAGAAAACCAGCGATACCCTCGCCTTTAGCAACGCAGCCAAGACGCTGCTGGCAAACATTCGCTTTGCGAGTGTCGATACGCCGATCAAGTCCATTACCGTGACGTCCTCCATCCCTAACGAGGGCAAGTCCACCATTGCGGTCAACCTGGCTCAGGCCATTGCGACCAGCGGCAAGAGCGTCCTTCTCGTCGAGTGCGACATGCGTCACCGTACGCTTGCCAACCTGCTGGGCCTCCGTCATTCCGGTGGCCTGTACGCTGTCCTTTCCGACCAGATGTCGATTGACGAGGCTGTCGTCGAAACCGGTCAGCCCAACTTCTTCTTCCTCGATGCCGAGCCACGCATTCCCAACCCGGCTGACATTATCGCCTCGCGCCGCTTTGCCAAGCTGGTTGCCGCGCTGGAGGAGAAGTACCAGTACGTCATTTTCGATACGCCGCCCGTGGGCACCTTTGTCGATGCCGCCGAGGTCGCCGCGATTACCGACGGCACCATCTACGTTGTCCGTGAGGACTTCGCCAAGCGCAACGAGATCCTTGCCGCCTTCGACCAGCTCAACAAGGCCGAGGTTAACGTAATTGGTACGGTCATGAACTGCTGTGAGACCTCGAGCCATGACTACTATTACTCTTACTATGGCGAGGACAAGGGCCAGAACAACGCTGTTGCCGGAGTTAACCCTGCTGTTGGCGGTGCCGCTGCAACGGGGACCCCTGCGAAGGCGAAGCGTTTTAAGAAATAGCAACGACGCAGATAAGAGGGCGATATGAGAGACATCCACTGCCATATCCTGCCCGGTGTTGACGACGGCGCGGCGAACCTCGAGCAAAGCTTGGCGATGCTCGAGGCGGCCCGCGCCGTCGGCGTTACGCACATGGTGTGTACGCCACACTGCCGGGACCCGTATTTCGACTTCGAAAAAATGTGGGAGGCCTATCGACTGCTTTGCGCGCATGCGGGCGATATGCATTTGCAGATGGGCTTTGAGGTCAATCATGCCAAGCTCATGGATTTGGGCATCGAATGGGCCGATCGCCTGCATTTCGATGGCTCAAACGAGTTTTTGCTTGAGCTCTCGACGCGTGCCGATTCGTATGACTTTGAGGAATACGAGAACACGATCTACGACTTGCAGTGTCGCGGTTACCAGGTGATTATTGCCCATCCCGAACGCTATCGTGCGATTCAAAAGGATGTGAGCGTGGCTGAACACCTGGTCGACCTGGGCTGCAAACTGCAGGCTTCGGCGGACTTTATCGCAGGTGGACGATTCGGTCGCGAAAAGAAGCCGGCGCAGCGCCTGTTTAAGCAGGACCTGTACAGCTATATCGCGAGCGATGCCCACAACGTGGGCCACTACGATTGCCTGGCAAAAGCACGCGCGAAGTTTAGCGTGGGAGCTCATTTCCGCTAAAATTTTCCCCCAACGTTCGCGTCGAATGAAGGGGCTGCTATGGATATCCAACTTAAGACGGGTTGCTTTGATGACGCGGCGCTGGTGCGCCGCGCCGTTTTTATGGACGAGCAAGGCTACGAGAGCGAATTCGACGCTATCGATGAGGCGCAGACTTGCATCCATGTGACGCTGTACGTGGACGGCGAGCTCACCGGCTGCTCGCGCGTGTTTCCCGAGGAACTGGAGCGCGCGGCAGATGCAGAGGCTCCGGTTTCGCCGGCGTGCGATATGGACGAAGGCATCGCAGCGGGGGAGACCTATATTATGGGTCGCGTCGCCGTGCTGTCCGCCATGCGCCGTCGCGGTCTGGCAAGCAAGATTGTCGAAGCCAGCGAAGCTGCTGCGCGCGATGCCGGCGCCAAGCTCATAAAGTTGCATGCACAGGAGTACGTGCTGCCGCTCTACACCAAGGCCGGCTACACGCAGATTGCACCGGTGGACTACGAAGACGAAGGCCAGCCTCATGCCTGGATGGCCAAGCGCATGGGCGACAGATAGGGACATTCCTTTTCTGCCGGCAGTTGGGGACACTCCTCGGCAATCGACGCACGGGTGTTCCAACATACAGTTTTTCGATTCCGTATGTATATATGCGCGCTAATAGGTTATAAAATCTAAGTCTGAACATAGCAGGTCTGCGATGCGGCTCGGGCAACCGGGCCGTTTTTGCGGGCAGGGGTAGCGCGAAAGGACTGCACATGCGTCAATTTAAGACCGAGAGCAAAAAACTGCTCGACCTCATGATCAACTCCATCTACACCAATAAGGAAATCTTCCTGCGCGAGCTTATCTCCAACGCGAGCGATGCCGTCGACAAGCTCAACTTTAAGAGCCTTCAGGATCCGAGTGTCAAGCTCGACCAGGGTGACCTGGCCATTCGTGTCTCCTTTGATAAAGATGCCCGTACCATCACTATTTCGGATAACGGTATCGGCATGACCGCCGAGGAGCTCGAGCGCAACCTGGGCACCATCGCCCATTCTGGCTCCGAGGAGTTTAAGACCGAGAACGCTGAGCAGCAGGGCTCCGATGTCGACATCATCGGTCAGTTTGGCGTGGGTTTCTACTCCGCCTTTATGGTTGCCAGCCACGTGAAGGTCGTCAGCCGCGCTTATGGCGAGGATACCGCCCACGTTTGGGAGTCCGACGGTCTTGAGGGCTACACCATCGAGGATGGCGAGCGTGCTGAGCACGGTACCGATGTCATCCTGACGCTGCGCGAGAACGAGAAGCTCGACGCCGACGGCGAGGCCGAGACCTACGATCGCTTCCTGACCGAGTGGGGCCTCAAGAGCCTGATTCAGCAGTACAGCAACTATGTGCGCTACCCGATTCAGATGATGGTGAGCAAGAGCCGCCAGAAGCCCAAGCCCGAGGACGCCGGCGACGACTACAAGCCCGAGTACGAGGACTATCAGGAGCTCGAGACCATCAACTCCATGACGCCGATCTGGAAAAAGCGCAGCTCTGACGTTGAGCAGAAGGATTATGACGAGTTCTACAAGTCCACGTTCCACGACTTTGATGATCCCGCGCGCACTATCAGCTTCCATGCCGAGGGCACGCTTGAGTACGATGCACTGCTGTTTGTGCCGGGTCGCGCCCCGTTCGATCTGTACAGCAAGGACTACGAGAAGGGCCTGGCGCTCTACAGCTCCAACGTGCTGATTATGGAGAAGTGCGACGACCTGCTGCCCGACTACTACAACTTTGTGCGCGGTGTCGTGGACTCTGCCGACGTGACGCTCAATATTTCGCGTGAGACGCTGCAGCAGAATCGTCAGCTCAAGGCCATTGCCAAGCGTGTCGAGAAGAAGATCACCGCCGATCTCGAGGACATGCGCGACAACGACCGCGAGGCATACGAGAAGTTCTTTGAGAACTTTGGTCGCGGTCTTAAGTACGGCATCTACTCGAGCTATGGCATGAAGGCCGATGAGCTCGCCGACCTGCTGCTGTTCTGGTCTGCCAAGGAGCAGAAGATGATCACCCTTGCCGAGTATGCCAAGGGCATGCCCGAGGGCCAGAAGGCAATCTACTATGCCGCCGGCGATTCGCGCGAGCGTCTGGCCAAGATGCCCGTCGTGAAGGGCGTGCTCGACCGCGGCTACGATGTACTGCTGCTGACGCAGGACGTGGATGAGTTCACCTTCCAGGCCATGCGTGAGTACGTGGCTGCCGATATGCCCAAGGTCTACGAGGATGACGCTGCTCGCGAGGCTGCCGAGAAGGCAGTTGCCGATGGTGCCGAGCCTGAGGTCGAGGATCGTCATCTGGAGCTTAAGAACGTCGCGACCGGCGATCTTGACTTGGCGACCGATGACGAGAAGAAGGAGGCCGAGGACGCCACCAAGGAGAACGAGGACCTCTTTAACGCCATGAAGGAGGCGCTCGGCGACAAGGCCGAGAAGGTTGCCGTCTCTGCGCGTCTGACTGACGCCCCCGCCTGCATCACCACCGAGGGTCCGCTTTCGCTCGAGATGGAGAAGGTGCTTCAGAAGGGTCCCGAGGGCGCGCCCGACGGTATGCCCAAGAGCCAGCGCGTGCTCGAGCTCAACGCTAAGCATCCTGTCTTCGCCAAGCTCGTCGCTGCCCAGAAGGCGGGCGACGCCGACAAGATTAAGCAGTACTCCGGCCTGCTCTACGACCAGGCCCTGCTCGTCGAGGGCATCCTCCCCGAGGACCCCGTAGCCTTCGCGGCAGCTGTTTGTAACTTGATGTAGTTAGCAAGTTACGCGGTTCTACGAACCGCGTAACGGCTCGACGCTGCAAACGCCCCTAAGCGGCAATCTGACGTTCAATCGTCGGTCGCGTACCAAAGTACGCTTCCCTCCTCTTTCACGTCACCTTGCTCGCTTGGGGGCGTTTTCGCTGACTTATGCTCAACCTACGACGCTTTCGTGGTCCTAAGTAGTCATTGGGGTGGTCGTTGGGGACGTTCTTAAATGACTAGTTGGATTGCTAGTTTGTGCGGGTTGTGGTTTTGGGAGCTGCGGGAATTTAAGATACTGTACAACTGTACGTTAACTCATCTTCGTAGTATATTGCTACCCGCAAAACTCAGCACCATTGTGCCGCGAGGCGCTAAAGCGTCTACGTACAATGGTTGTCGATAGTACGATTCGATTCAACGACAGGATGGATGGTCCAAGCGTGAGTCTCGGCAGCAAACTATCCAACGCAAAGGTCTCCTTTGCGATATTTAAGCGCGACATTAAGCGACTGCTTATGAATCCCGTCGCCCTGGTGGTTACCCTGGGCGTGTGCGTCATTCCTTCGCTGTATGCCTGGTACAACATCGTTGCCAACTGGGATCCGTACGGAAATACCCAGGGCATTAAAATCGCCATTGCCAACAACGATCAGGGCACCCAGAACGACCTGGTGGGCGAGCTTAACGCGGGCGATAAGGTGGTCGACCAGCTCAAGGAGAACGACCAGCTTGGCTGGACCTTCGTCGACTCGGCGGCAGATGCCAAAGAGGGCGTCGAAAGTGGCGAATACTATGCTGCCATCGTGATTCCCAAGAACTTCTCCGACAATCTCGTCTCGATGCTCGACGGCAATTACCATCAGCCGAAGCTCACCTATTACGTCAATGAGAAGAAGAGCGCCATTGCGCCCAAGGTCACCGATACCGGTGCCAACACCATCGAGGAGCAGATCAACTCGGAGTTTGTCTCCACGGTGGGCGAGACTGTCGCTGGCATTGCCAAAGATGCTGGCATCGACCTTAAAGACAAGGCAACTCAGACCCAGGATTCGCTGGCGGGCTCGGTGTCCGAGGCGTCTGATACCCTGGGCGAAGTACGTGATTCCATCGGCGACATGAACACCGCCATCGACAAGACAAGTAACTCGATTGCTTCGGCCGATGCTGCGCTGGCGGGCCTGCAGGGGCAGGCGCCGTCGCTAACGCAGGCAATCGCTCAGGGCAATGACCTGCTGGGCGAAGCTCGCACCACGGCTGGCAAGTCCATCACCTCGCTCTCCAAGGCACTTTCGGAGGGCAGCATCGTGCTGAGTAAGACATCGGCTTCTGCGAACGCCGCGATTGGCAAACTCACCGGTACGGTTGCGTCCACGACCACTCGTATCGACAACTCGCTCGAATCCCTTCAAGCGACGATTGACCACAACAGCGCTGTCATCGAGCGCCTGCAGATTCTCGCTAACGATACGTCGACGGGATCGGAGAACGCCGACGCGCTCATCGCGTCGACCATCAATTCGCTTCGCGAGCAAAACCAGAAGCTGCAGAGCATCAAGGATGGCCTTTCTGCACAGTCAAGCGCCATGGCAAACGACGCTACGGCGATCTCGAACGCGAGCAACGCACTCAACGCGGCAATTCAGACCGGTACGGCTAACCTCGGTCAGGCTCAGACCGATCTGGGACAGAACGCACTGCCGAAGGCTTCGAGCGCGCTTGACTCCTTTGCCGCCGTTTCGGGCGATTTGACCGGCATTGTGTCGGGTATGACCCCCACGATAGCGAGCGCGCGCGGCACGCTGGCGCAGCTCGACGCCACGCTCAAGCAGGCAAAGACCACGCTGTCCCAAACCGACGCCTCCCTTGCCAAAGTTCAGGACAAGCTCGCGACCGCCGCCAATGACATTGCGGCGCTGCAGACCTCTGAGTCTATGGGCGAGTTAGCCGACCTCATGGACGTCGACGTCGATGACGTGGCAGATTTCATGGCATCTCCGGTTGAGCTGACGTCCAAGTCCATCTATCCGGTCAAGAGCTTTGGCTCGGGCATCGCGCCCTTCTACACCAATCTGGCGCTGTGGGTGGGCGGCTATGTGCTCATCGCCATCTACAAGCTCGAGGTCGACCGCGAGGGCATCGGTAGCTTTACGGCGCGTCAGGGCTACTTTGGCCGCTGGCTGCTGCTGGTGATCCTGGGCGCGTTCCAGGCCATTATCGTTACGGTGGGCGACCTGGTCATTGGCGTTCAGTGCGTCAATCCGCTGCTCTTTGTGCTGGGCGGCATCGCTATCTCGTTCACCTACGTCAATATCATCTATGCGCTGTCCACCACGTTTAAGCATATCGGCAAGGCTATCGGCGTCATTCTCGTCATCGTGCAGATCCCGGGTTCGTCGGGCATGTACCCCATCGAGATGATGCCCGGCTTCTTCCAGTGGCTGCACCCGCTGCTACCCTTCACCTATGGCATCAACCTGCTGCGCGAGACCGTCGGTGGCATGTATTCGTTCAACTACCTGTTCAACCTGTGCATCCTGGGCGTGTTCCTTATTATCGCGCTCTTTATCGGTCTGCAGCTGCGCCCGTTGCTGCTCAACCTCAACCTGCTCTTTGATAAGCAGCTTTCCACGACGGGCCTCATGATCTGCGAGTCCAACGACCTGCCGCGCCAGCGCTATTCGCTGCGCACGGCCATGCGCGTCATGCTCGATTCGGATTCGTACCGTCGCGAGCTGCTCGATCATGCCGTGGCGTTTGAGCATCGCTACCCGTACTACATCAAGGGCGGTTTTGCCGCCGTGGTAGGCGTGCAGGTTCTGCTCTTTGTGCTTTCGACGGTGCTCGATATCGACAATAACGGCAAGATCATCCTGCTCGTTATCTGGATCATTTCGGTTATCGCCATCTGTGGCTGGCTCATCAACATCGAGTATATCCGTGCGAGCCTCAATACCCAGATGCGTATCTCGGCGCTTTCGGACGAGGACCTTCGCCGTGAGATGCGCGAGCACACGGCCGCCATCCCTGCTGCCCGTCGCATGTTTGGTCTCAACGCCAGCGAGCGGGGCACCAAGGACAGCGAACAGCCCACGAGCCGTCTGCCGCATATCGGTGCGCATCGTAAGGCTCAAGATGCCGACGACGTTGACAACGTAAGCGGAAACGACGGGGACACCACCCCGCTTGGCAAGCACTCTAAAGGAGGTGAGGCATAAATGAAAAACATCCTGCACCTGTTTAAGCGCGATGTCCAAAACGTGTCTCGCTCCGTGATCGGCTTGGTTGTTGTGATGGGCCTGATCATCGTGCCATGCCTGTACGCGTGGTTTAACATCGCCGGAAGCTGGGATCCCTACGGCAATACCGGCAACCTTAAGATTGCAGTGGTCAACACCGATGAGGGCTACGAGAGCGATCTGATTCCCGTCGAGGTCAACGTGGGCGAAAACGTAACCGCCACCCTGCGCGGCAACGAGAACTTCGATTGGGTCGTCCTCAACGACCGTGATAAGGCGATTGAGGGCGTTAAGTCGGGCGCGTACTACGCTGCCGTTGTTATCCCTAAAAGTTTTAGCGCAGACATGATGACGCTCTTCTCGACCGACGTGAAGCACGCCGATATCGAGTTCTATGAGAACCAGAAGGCCAACGCCATCGCACAGATCGTGACCGAGAAGGGCTCGAGCGCCGTCCAGAGCCAGGTCAACGAGACCTTTACCAAGACCATCACGTCCATCGGCCTTAAGACGGTGTCCAGCCTGCTCGATTACATGAGCACCGACCAAGTGAGCAACTTTATCGCCAATCTGTCCTCTACGCTGGGCGATTCGGTCGAGGACCTGCAGGACGTTCAGGCGAGCGCGACGTCGCTCGCGGGCATTTTGAGCTCTACGTCCGATTCGTTGACGTCGGCGAGCGGCATGCTCAAGCAGACGGGCACCGTTGATGAGTCGACGAAGCAGCTGATGGAGCACGCCAAGAGCGGCATCAATGATTCCAAGGAAGCGCTCAAGGCCGCCAGTGATGCCGTTGACGCGGCGATTGACGGAAGCGCGGGCTCGTTCGACAACGTGTCCGCCGAGCTTGCGAAGGCATTCGATGCCGCGAATCAGCATGTTGACCTTACGGTGTCTCAGCTCAACGAAGCCGCAGCGGCGCTCAATACGCGTGCTGACGATATCGATGCGATGGCCGATCGGCTCCGCAACCTTGCCGACCAGATGAGCGATGACAAGCTCAAAGACGGCCTCAAGTCCGCTGCGACGTCGCTGGGCAGAATTGCCGTGGAGTACCGCAACAATGCGAAGGACCTGACGGCGACCGCAAAGTCCCTTTCGGACGGCATGGCGGAGGTCAACAACTCGCGTGCCGAGGTCGACCAGGCCATCGCTGATGCCAAGGCAGGTATCTCGGGTGCCAAGTCCGACTACGATTCTACGTTCTCGGTTAAGGCCAAGGAGCTCAAGAAGACCATTTCGGGCGTTCTGGATTCCCTGAACGGTATCTCGGGTGACTTGGATAGCGCCGTGAGCGGTCTGACCGACGCCTCTGGTTCGCTCGCGAAGGGTCTCTCCAAGGCTGCAAAGCTGGTCAACAAGGCTTCCGATCAGCTGGGCGAGGCGTCGGACAAGATCAGTGCCTTTAAGGACGAGCTTGATAGCGCTCTGATCTCGGGTGACCTGGCCATGATCAAGACAATGATTGGCAACGACCCCGAGGGTCTGGCCGCGTCGCTTTCCGGTCCCGTCGCGCTCGACCGCAAGCCGGTCTATCCGATCCGCAACTACGGTTCGGCCATGGCGCCGTTCTACACGATTCTGTCGCTCTGGGTCGGCTCGATCGTACTGGCGGCCATGATGAAGGTCTCGGTTGACGATGAGCTTATCAACGAGCTCATCCCCGTGCGCCTGCACGAGATCTACCTGGGCCGTTATCTGTTCTTTGGCGGTCTGGCCTTGCTGCAGGCAACGCTCGTGTGCGCGGGCGACATTCTGTTCTTTGGCATTCAGTGCGACAACCCCCTGCAGTTTGTGCTTGCCGGCTGGGTCGCGAGCCTCGTGTTCTCCAATATCGTCTACACGCTTACGGTATCGTTTGGAGATATCGGTAAGGCCCTCGCCGTCGTGCTGCTGGTCATGCAGGTCGGCGGTTCGGGCGGTACGTTCCCCATCGAGATGACCGGCCCCGTGTTCCAGGCGATCTACCCGTTCCTGCCGTTTACTCACGGCATCAACGCCATGCACGCCGCCATGGCCGGTGCCTACCATATGGAGTACTGGATTGAGCTGGGTATCTTGGCGAGCTACCTGATTCCGTCGCTGGCCCTGGGCGTCGTCTTCCGCCGTCCGGTTATCAAAGCTAACGACTGGATCATCGAAAAGCTGGAGAGTACTAAATTAATCTAGCGCAACAATGTAAACGCTGATGCTGCGGCAATGTCAGCGAGCGAGCCGCATTTGCGCCAAGGTGACGTGAAATGAAAGGGCGCTGACCTTCTGGTCGCGCCCTTGAAATTGAACGTCAGATTGGTGTGAATGCGGCTCGCGCAGCGTCGGCCGGTCCGCCGTTCGGTAGAACGGCGGAACAAAACGCTTTAGTGGGCTGGATTGCACGGGTTGCTTGGTTGTTGCTACAGTAGCGGGGCGTGCCGGGGGTCCGGCGCGCCCTGTTTTTATTTGACCATGAGGCGGCATGCAGCCATACGCGTGCGGACACCACGCCCAGATTGAGTGCGAGGATGTTCCATGGCCCAATACGCTGCCAACGAAATCGAAAACTTGCCCGATAGCCCTGTAGCCCGTGAAGACCTGGGCGCGGGCGGCACCTTCCGCGGCGCCGGCGCACGCTCTCCGCTGTTCTGGAAGGTTCTGCTCCTTTCGGTGGCGGTCATCTGGGGCTACTCCTTTACCACTATGAAGGACGCACTCGGCACCATTCCGGTGTTCGCGCTGCTCTATGTACGCTTTCTGCCCGCAGCGTTGGTCATGTTTGCCGTCTTTCACAAGCGCATCATTGCACATTTCAACGCTCGCAACCTGATCGTTGGCCTGAGTATGGGCGTGCTCATGTGGGCGGCCTATGCGTTGCAGACGGTCGGTCTGGCACATACTACGGCGGGCAAGAATGCTTTTTTGACGGGCACGTACTGCATCCTTGTGCCGTTCGCGAGCTATTTTCTGAGCGGCGAAAAACTCACCCGTTATAACCTGGGCGCGGCGCTGCTGTGCTTGGCGGGCATTGGTTTGGTGGCGCTCGATAGCGTTGAATTCAACATCGGTGACGTCATTACGCTGGCGGGTGCGGCCTTTTTCGCCATCCAGATGGCGGTGACTGCCAAGTACGGTCGCAAAATGGACATTAACGTCATCACGTTTTGGATGTTTGTGGGCAACGGCGTGCTGAGCCTGGCAACGTCGCTGCTATTCGAGACCCAAGCGCCTCTGTCCGTTTGGACGCCGAGCTTTATCAGTGCGATGGCGTTTCTCTCGGTGGGCTGCACATGCGCGGCTCTGCTCATCCAAAACGTCGGCCTGGCGCATGTCCCGGCCTCGACGGGCTCGCTGCTCCTTTCGATGGAGTCGCCTTCGGGTGTGCTGTTCTCGGTGCTGCTGATGGGGGAGGCGCTCACCTCGCGCCTGCTCGCCGGCTTCGCGCTCATCTTCCTGTCGATTATCTTGAGCGAGACTCACTTCGATTTTTTGCGTCGAAAGCCGCGCCCGCAATTGTAAACAACTTGTTGCGCCGCCCTCCCGGGGCGGCATTTTTTATGCCTCCCCCTTAAAGTAGTACCTTGCACTTTACGCTATCAAAGTGCTTGCTGCAAAAACGATACTGGAGGGCATCTATGGCACCAGCTTTGTCCGATCTTCAACCGCAATCAGCGCCCAAGGCCACCGCAGCAGCGCGGACCGCTATCGGTGACGGTCTTGTTGCAGAAGCTCAGGCTTTTGCAGACGAGCTCGCTGCGTGGCGACACGATCTACACCAGATGCCCGAGCTGGGTAATAGCCTCCCACAGACCTCTGCGTATATCCAAGCGCGCCTGACCGAGATGGACATCCCATTTGCCACGCTCGTCGAGGGTTCCTGCGTTGTGGGCCTTGTCGGCGCCGGTGCCGCCGCGGCCCAGGGTAATGGCGTCTGCACGAATGAGCAGGCCGGTACGGTCATCATGCTCCGTGGCGACATGGACGCCCTGCCCGTTGCCGAGGAATCCGGCGAGTCCTTTGCATCCACCAACGGCTGCATGCACGCTTGCGGTCACGATATGCACGCGACGGCGCTGCTTGGTGCGGCTCGTATGCTCAAAGCGCGCGAGGCAGAGCTTGTTGATGCCAACGCCACGGTTAAGTTGCTGTTCCAGCCGGGCGAGGAAACCTTTGAGGGTGCCCGCGCCGCCATCGCCGACGGTCTGCTGCAGAACCCGCGTCCTCAGGTCGCCTTTGCCATGCATGTCAATAGCCAGTCGCCGCTTGGTTTGGTGCTCTACGGCAGCCCGGCGCTCTCGGGCGTGTACGGTTTTCGCATCACGCTTCAAGGCAAGGGCGGCCATGGCTCGAGCCCCGAGATTTGCATCGACCCCATCACGGCCGGCGTGCATGTGCATCTGGCACTTCAGGAGCTCATCTCCCGCGAGGTGCCGGCGGCCAAGGAGGTCGTGCTTACTGTGGGTAAGTTCGCCGGCGGTCAGGCCGCAAATGTCATTCCCGACACTTGTGTGCTCGAGGGGACGCTGCGTGGCTTCGATGTCGAGCTCATGGCTCATCTCAAGGAACGTATTGCCGAGGTCGTCAACGGCGTGGCCGCAACGTATCGCACGCCGGCGACTATCGAGACGCTCTCGGATGTTCCCCCGCTCGTACTCGATGACGACATGACCCAGGCGTCGCTTGGCTACGTGGGCGCGGTGCTGCCCAAGGCCGCCTTCCTGCCGCTGTTCCACGCCATGGCGAGCGAGGATTTCGCGCTGATCTCGAGCGAGATCCCGAGTGCGTACTTTACCGTGGGCGCTGCTATGACCGATACGGACGAGCACTTTGCTCAGCATCATCCCAAGGCACGTTTTAGCGATGCCGAGCTGCCACTTGGCGCTGCGGCTTACACGGCGGTCGCTTTGGGCTATATCGCCGACCACCGGTAGCACCCAATCTTGCTACTCGTTTGTTTAAAAAAAGGAACAGTATGTCCCAGCAACGTAAGTTCTTCCCCGGTTGGCTCGTGGTGGCCTCCGGCTTTGTGATCATGGCCACGTGTTACACGATTTTCGTTAACTGCATGAGCCTGTTTCAGCCGCTCATCGTCAGCGACCTCGGGATCACGCTTACGCAGTACAACATCTCCAATGCCATCTCCACCTTGGTGAGCGTTATCGGCTCACTTGTCATTGGCCATGTTGCCGATAAAGTAAGCGGCCGCGTTTTGGGTTCCCCTCACTGTAATCGCCACCTCTGCCGTTCTTGCCGGCATGAGCTTTGTCGGTAAGCTATGGCAGGTCTACGTGCTCTTTTCTGTTCGCTCCGTTCTGTCTGTGGCTGCCCTGGAAGCCGAATGGATGCTCGTACCATCATTCGGTTTCCAAGGCGGCCACGGGCCTACGAAATGATCCGTTTTCCTCCGTCCCCAACAGATCACGTGATCCGAAGGGGACGGAGGAAAGCGGATCGCAAACAGCGGCGGTGCGTCAGGCCGAACGAGTCCCCATACCCTCGTTCGGTCAGACGCACCGCCGCTGTTTGTGTTTGTGCCGTATAATGTCCACTACCTATGACGCGATACAAAAGAAAGGTGTTTGCCCATGCAGGCACAGAAGGCGGAGGGAACCCGCGACCTTATCGGCGCCGAGATGCGCGCCTGGCAAAAGATGCAGCAGATTGCTGCCGGCGTGTTCGAGCCGTTTGGCTTTAAGCCCATCGAGACGCCCGCGATCGAGCAGGTTGACGTGTTTGTCCACGGTATCGGCCAGTCGACCGACGTCGTGCGCAAGGAGATGTTCCGCGTGTTTAGCGGCGCCAACCTGGAGCGCGTCTTTACCGAGGGCACCGACACCAAGCTTAAGCCCAAGCAGCGCCTGGCCCTTCGTCCCGAGGGCACGGCCGGTGTGGTGCGCGCCGTCGTGGAGAACAACCTGGTGCCCCAGGGCTCTACGCCGTTTAAGGCCTATTACGCCGAGGCCATGTTCCGTGGCGAGCGCCCCCAGAAGGGACGCCTGCGCCAGTTCCACCAGGTGGGCATCGAGTGGCTCGGCGCTCCCGATCCGGCTGCCGACGCCGAGTGCATCATCATGCTCATGGAGTTCTACAAGCGCCTGGGCTTCGATCTGTCCAAGCTCCGTCTGCTTATTAACTCAATGGGCGATGCGCAGTGCCGTCCGGCATATCGCGAGCAGGTCAAGCAGTTTATCCTCGATCACGCCGACGAGATGTGCGACGAGTGCCGCGAGCGCGCCGAGCTCAACCCGCTGCGCGCCTTCGACTGCAAGAACGACCATTGCCGCGAGATCATGGCCGACGCTCCGCTGATGGGCGACAACCTGTGCGATGAGTGCCGCGAGCACTACGAGCAGGTCAAGCGCTATCTGGACGCCGCCGGTATCGAGTATGTCGAGGATCCCACCCTGGTGCGCGGCCTGGACTACTACACCCGTACTGTCTTTGAGGTCGAGGCTCCCGGCGCCGGTGTCGGCTCCATCGGTGGTGGCGGTCGCTACGATGGCCTCGTTGAGCTCGAGGGCGGCAAGCCCACGGCAGGCGTCGGCTTCGCTGTCGGTTTTGAGCGCGCCCTGCTGGCCTTGCAGGCCTTTGGCAGCGACCTGGGCGCCGAGGAGGCCCCGTGCGTCTACGTTGCTAACGCCGGCAAGGAGCTGCGCCAGAACGTCTTTGCCATTACGCAGGAGCTTCGCGCCGCAGGTATCGTGACCGAGGCGGACTATCAGGGCCGTTCGCTCAAGGCCCAGTTTAAGCAGGCCGATAAGGTGGGCGCCAAGCTCATCCTGGTCTTGGGTGGCGACGAGCTTGCCGCCGGCAAGGTCAAGGTGCGCGACATGCAGAGTCACGACGAGGTTCTCGTCGATTTGGCCAACGTGGTCGAGGCGGTTCGCGAGCGCCTGTAGCGCATGTTTTTTGAGCTGCGGGCCTTCTAACGTGCCCTGCTCATGGAGAGCGATTGTTACGGGGGTGTTTCGCATTTATGCGGAATGCCCCCGTTTGCATATGCCGTCCACCGAGAAATACGACCATTTGGGGCAAAAAGCCTTGCAATGCAGAAAATACTTTTGTGTGGTAAAGCGCAATCAGCTTCGAAAGTTTTTGCCGAGTGCCTATAATAAATACCGCATGTTACGTGCATAGAAGGAGGAATGGGAGGAAACGTGGCTGAGAACCTAAGCAACCAGTCTGTACCCGAAGCCGCGGCGCGTGTCGCTGCCGTGGTCAACCGCCTCGTTAACCGAATCGGCTCGAATGCCGAGTCCAGGGAGCGTCTCGCCGAGATCGAGATCCCCGAGGAGCTGCGCGATAATCTGGCGCTGTTCCTGCGCCTGGAGCGCCGCGTGCTTAGCGAGTATGATCCCGAGATCGCGGACCTGTTCGACAAGATTTTGACAGCCGAGATTGTGGCCAATGCTGGCAACCCCGGTAGCCGCGCTGCCGACGAGTCCGTTGACGAGCAGGGCGTGCCCACTGCCGACGAGCCCACCGCCGTGGCGTTTCGCGAAGTCGTCGATCTGATCGACAGCCTGCCGCTCGATAAGCAACAGGTCATTGTCCGCGCCTTTACGAGCTTCTTCCATCTGGCAAACCTGTCGGAGGAGAACTACCGTGTGGCGCAGCTGCGCGAGCGCGAGGCCGGCGCATCGACCGATACCGAGGTCGATCCCGCTAACGAACTCACCGTCGCCTATCACCAGTTGGTAAACGAGATGGGTGTCGAGGGTGCCAACGAGCTGCTCGGCAAGCTTGAGTTCCACCCTGTCTTTACCGCACATCCCACCGAGGCCCGTCGCAAGGCCGTCGAGGGCAAGATTCGCCGTATCTCCAACCTGCTGGAGGAGCGTCCGCGTCTGGGCGGCTCCGACCTGGTGGAGAACGAGCGCCATATGCTGCAGGAGATCGACGCCCTGGTACGCACGAGCCCCATCGCGTTGAAGAAGCCCACGCCGGTCGAGGAAGCCGATACTATCATCGACATCTTCGATAACACGCTGTTCGACGTTATCCCCGTCATCTATCGTCGTTTTGACGACTGGGTGCTGGGTGATAAGGCCGGTACCGTGCCGCCGCTGTGCCCGGCATTCTTCCATCCCGGCAGCTGGATCGGCTCCGACCGTGACGGCAACCCCAACGTCACCGCCAAGGTGAGCCGCGAGGTCGCTGCTAAGTACTTTACGCACATGGTGCTCAAGCTCGAGGACAAGTGCCGCCGCATCGGCCGCAACCTGACGCTCGAGGCCACCTACAGCAAGCCGTCTGCCGAGCTCATCAACCTGTGGAACCATCAGGTCGAGATGAGCACCCAGTACACGGCCCGCGCCGAGCTGATCTCCGAGCACGAGCCGCATCGCGCCGTCATGCTCGTCATGGCCGATCGTCTGAACGCCACCGTGCGCCGTATTACCGACACCATGTATCACAGCGCCGACGAGTTCCTGGATGACCTGCGCGTCGTCCAGCGCTCGCTGGCTGCCTGCGGTGCCGTCCGTGCCGCCTACGGCCCGGTCCAGACCATCATCTGGCAGGTCGAGTCCTTCGGCTTCCACATGGTCGAGATGGAGTTCCGTCAGCACTCCGTGGTGCACGCCCGCGCCCTCAAGGATATCCACGAGAACGGTATCCATGGCGACCTGCAGCCCATGACACGCGAGGTCATCGATACCTTCCGCGCTATCGGCTCCATCCAAAAGCGCTACGGCAAGAAGATGGCGCACCGCTACATCATCTCGTTCACCAAGAGCGCCCAGCATGTGGCCGACGTCTTTGAGCTTGCCCACCTGTCCTTTGCACACGAGGAGGATGTCCCCGAGCTCGACGTGATCCCGCTGTTCGAGCAGCTCGAGGACCTCGAGGGCTGCGTCGACGTGCTCGACCAGATGCTTACGCTGCCTGTGGTGCAAAAGCGCCTTGCCCAGACCAACCGCCGCATGGAGGTCATGCTGGGCTACTCCGACTCCTCCAAGGATGCCGGTCCTACCACGGCCATGCTTGCGCTGCACTCCGCGCAGGAGCGCATCGCCAAGTGGGCCGAGAAGAACGATATCGACCTGGTGCTCATGCACGGTCGCGGCGGTGCCGTAGGCCGTGGCGGCGGCCCGGCCAACAAGGCCGTGCTGGCGCAGCCCAAGGGTTCGGTCAACTGCTTCTTTAAGCTCACCGAACAGGGCGAGGTCATCTTTGCCCGTTACGGCAACCGCACGCTGGCTCAGCGCCATGTTGAGTCCGTTGCCGCCGCAACG
>DBEYTJ010000034.1:0-1000 GCA_048181065.1 Collinsella sp. | reverse complement strand
AGCGGGGCAGGAGTCGACGCAAACGCCACAAGCGATGCACTCGTCGGCATCAATTACGGGATGAGCCATGGTAGTTTCCTCTCTGTTGACCGACGCTACAGGCGATGCGCGCCGGTTTGATTCGGGCAAAAACATACCACGAGAGCGACCGTTTGCAATACCCTCTGACCGGCATCTTCATACCGTTCGCCGAGTATGCCAAGGTTTACTAAAAAATGCGCAGGTGGGGCCGTTGAGCTGCGCAAATGTTAGCTAAAGGTGACTTGAAATATAGGGCGATTGAGCGTGCTTGCGGAAACCGCATCCCATTATTTTGTCGAAAAACGGGTTGCAGTTTCCGGTTAGGCCCGCTAGCGGAAAATGCGAGCCGGTATCAGCTCTCAAAACGGGATACGGTTTCCGGTTGAGCCTTCAGACGGAAACTGCGACCCGGAATCCACGCTCAAACCGGGATGAGCTTTCCGCAAGACGGCCCCCAGGCACCCCCGGACGCAAACCTCAGCCATCTCTACATAGATCTCGATAGATTTGCCGAGAACTCAATCAGCGCATCTACCTGCGCATTTAAGAACCTAAACTCTCGGCAATAAGAAATCTTATATGAAATGACTTAGATTTTGTATATTCCGGCCCATAAGGGGATACACTACATCCTGAAAGACAAGCCGAAACACCGCTCGGCAGACCGCCGAGTCGGTGCAAACGCACAAGAGAGAGGGAATTTCTAATGGGCAAGATTCTTGGTATCGACCTTGGTACTACTAACTCCGCAATGGCCGTCCTCGAGGGCGGTTCTCCGACCATTATCGTGAACGCCGAGGGCGACCGCACCACCCCGTCCGTCGTGGGCTTCCGTGCCGACGGCGACCGCGTCGTGGGTAAGGCCGCTAAGAACCAGGCTGTCACCAACCCCAAGAACACCGTGTTCTCCATCAAGCGCTTCATGGGCCGCAAGTACTCCGAGTGCACCTCCGAGATCAAGACCGTGCCGTATGAGGTC
>DBEYTJ010000033.1:0-3775 GCA_048181065.1 Collinsella sp. | reverse complement strand
GCATCGGCCTCGAGCAGGTAATAGGCGATGCGCTGGGCCGACTTGGGACCAATGCCCGGCAGACGACCCAGTTCATCGAGCAGTTTTTGCAGACTGTGATTCGCACTCATATATATGCGTGTCTTAGAACGGCATGCCCGGGATGTTGAGGCCGCCGGTGATAGCGCCCATCTGCTTGTTGGCGAGTTCGTTGACGCCGCGGACGGCCTCGTTGACAGCAGCCATGATCATGTCCTGCAGCATATCGACGTCCTCGGGATCGAGGGCATCGGGATCGATGGTGAGGTTGACGAGCTCCATCTCGCCGTTAACGGTCACCTTGACCATACCGCCGCCGGCAGAGGCGTCGACGGTCTGGAACTTGAGGTTCTCCTGCGCGGCGGCAAGCTGCTCCTGCATCTTGCGAGCCTGCTTCATCATCTGCTGCATGTTCATACCGGCCATAATGGCTCCTTTACGTGCGGCCGCGCAACGAGCTGCAAGGGCAGCCGGGACGCGGCGGGACTTTCAAACTCAAAAATCGTACCACGGCGCGAGGCCAGCAAGCGGGGCGGTCACGCTACCTCAGTCGATATACATGTCCTGAGTGCAGACCGCACCCAATGATTATGCAAAGTTGCATAATTCGCATCTGCATAAGATTGAAAGCTAAATCTTGTAGAGCCGGAATCCGACATTTAATGCGTACCACTAAATGGCTAAATGCCGAGCCACCACTCGAGGTGGCGCTCATGACGGTGGGGTATAATTTGATTGCCATAGATAGCAATTTGGAGGTACCCCATGAATGCCCCCGACGCGCTCCAAAACATCCGCTCAAAACACCCCGCTGCATATTTTGTTCTCTATCTCTTTGTCGGCTGGGCATTGTTGGTTGCCATCACCCATGCTATATCCTTTGGAGCAGAACTGCTGATAGCCAGCTCGGACCAGCCCGTCGTCAAATGGGAAGCGACCGATGAGTGCACCGACGGAACCCGAACCATTTACTACAACAGCCCGTCCCTCTACCAAGAGTTCAAGGTCAAGATAAAGGACTCCAAGATTGTCGATGCCGAACTGGGCTCTTTACTTACAATCGGAGCAACCGTCAACGCCGAGCAAGTCGAGCACACGGACAGCCATGCGACGTATCGTATCGACCTCAGCATCCTAGGCCGACCGTCACGCACCTGTCTGCTCGAATGCGATATACGCGACACCACACTACACATGTCCGAAATACAGATGCGCCCGGACAAAGAGATCTCTTCTTGAGCAGCGTACCCGCCCGCACGGTTACTCCACCGGCTTGAAGATGGTGGCCTGGCCAAAGACGCTGCGGATGAGGGCCTTGGCCTCATCCTCGGTCTGCGGGATGCTCGGGGCTGCGCCCTGGTGGCCAAAGGGGCTGCCGGCGCCGGGGTTGGACTCCCAAGGAGTTGCAGGAGCGTCCTCCTCTTTGGGGACAGTTGCAGCAGGCTTGGGCGCAGGCGCCGCAGCAGGCACGTCGAACGGAGGAAGATCTTCCCCGCTCGCATCGCCGGCGAAGCCGCCGACCATGGCGTCGTCGTAGGGCACCTGCTCGGATTCCCACGGTGCAGACTGCGCAGACGGCTGAGCCTTGGGAGCGGACGCGCGCTCGGGCGCTCGGGGCGCGGGCTCGGTCGGGAGCTTGCCCGTGGCAGGAGCACCGGCAGGGTTGTCGGAGCGCAGCCAGGGGGCCTTAGCCAGGTCGGATGACTTGGGCGCAGGCGCGACAGCGGGCTTGGGCGCGGGGGCCGGAGCAGCCGGTTTGGGTGCCGCGAGCTTAGGCGCCGACAGGGTCGATGCCGCTACCGGCGCCGCTTGCTGCTGCGTCGCGCTGGCGCTCGAGGATGCAGGGGCCGCCGAGGACACGGGTTGCGGGTCCGCAGATGCCGCAGCCCGTGCAGATGGAGAATGCTCCTCATGTTGAGGAGCCGGCGTGCCACCTCCATCCAGGACGTAGTCGACGGTGCGACGACCGAAGACCGCGCAGACCGTCGGCAGGACCACCGACTGCGTGTCGGCGCGACCGAGCATCTTGATGGCAAAGGTTGAGCCCGCGGGGAACGAGACTGTGAGCTTGGAGCCGTCGTCGGCCGTGGCACGGGCGTTGAGCAAAAGCCCTGCGTAGGAAGCCTGACGCGCCTTGACACGCTCTACAACCTCGGCCCATTTGCGCTGGAGCTCGCCGGCGTCCTCGACCGCGGGGGTCTCGGCAGCACCGGCGGCGGCAACCTGGGCGGCGTTGTTGGGCTTGGACACCGGCGCGGTCGATGCAGCAGGCGCGGGAGCCGAAGCTGCAACGGGTTGAGGTGCAGGCGTTACGGGTTTGGGCGCGGGAGCCGGAGCCGCGGGCTTGGGCGCAGGCTGGGCAGCCGGAATAGCAGCGCCGCGGTCCCAGGGCATGCCACCCTGATGCGCGGACGTAGCAGCGGGGGCGGCGGTCGCCGTGGGAGCAGCAGCTCGGGCACCCGAGATCAGCGTCGGCTGCTGGACAGCGGGTGCGGATGCAGCAGGCGCACTCGCTTGAGCAGCAGCCACGCTCGCCGGCACGGCGCCGTTGGCAACCATGGCCTCCAGGCGTGCCACGCGCTCGGCCAATGCCTCAATCGTTAAATCAGCCTCGGGACGTGCCAGACGCGTGCAGGCGATCTCGAGCACCAGGCGCACGTCGCTCGCACCCCTCATCTCCAGTGCGGCATCGTCGAGCACTGTCAGCACACGGGCCAGGCGGTCGGCAGGATGCTCGCCAAAGGCAGCGGCCTCGGCAGCAAGCGCCTCGGCCTGCTCGGAGCCGCCCTCAAACAGCTCGGCACGGGCACCGGCAACGCAGGCAACATACACGTCGCGCACATGCGCCACCAAGTCACGCGTCAGCTCAAGCAGGTCATTGCCCTCCTCGACCTGTGCGCGAATGAGCCCATACAGCTCGGCGACATCGCGATCAGCAATGGCGCGCGCAAACTCGCCTAGAATCTGGTCCGAAACTTCGCCCAAAAGCGAACGGGCATCGTCCGCATGCACGGCGCCGTTGCCAAAAACGCTCAGCTGCTCCAGCGTGGAGAGCGCGTCGCGCATGCCGCCCTTGGCATGGCGCGCCACGATAGCCAGCGCCTCGTCGTCGTAATCGAAGCCCTCCTGCTCGCACACGTATGCCAGGCGGCGCTCGATATCCTCGTTGCCGATGCGATGGAAATCGAAGCGCTGGCAGCGTGAGAGGATGGTCTCCAGAATCTTTTGCGGGTCGGTGGTGCACAGCACAAAGATCACGTGCGCCGGCGGCTCCTCGAGCGTCTTGAGCAGCGCGTTAAACGCCGCCGTCGTGAGCATGTGGACCTCGTCGATGATATAGATCTTGTACTTGCCACGCACCGGGGCAAAGTTGACGGAGTTGATGATTTCCTCGCGCACGTTGTCTACGCCGGTACGGCTTGCGGCATCGAGCTCGTAGACATCGGGGTGGTTGCCCTCGGCGATGAGCTCGCATTCCTCACAGGTGCCGTCGGGCATGCAGCCGCTCGCACCCTCGGCGCGCGCCGCCTCGGCATTGCGACAGAGCAGCGCCTTGGCAAGAATACGCGCCATGGTGGTCTTGCCCGTGCCGCGCGGTCCGCAGAACAGGTACGCATGGGACAGGCGCCCCTCGGTGATGGCGTGCTCGAGCGTCGAGACGATATGCTGCTGGCCCACCACGGAGTCGAAGGTGAGCGGGCGATACTTTCGGTACAACGATTCCATGGGTGCTCCCCCGGGTATACTGAGTCTTGTT
>DBEYTJ010000032.1:0-6385 GCA_048181065.1 Collinsella sp. | reverse complement strand
ACGAGCTACCCCGACCTGTTCCGCACGTATGCCGACCGCATCTGCTCCATCGAGTGGGTCGACCCGCGTCACGAGTCCATTGCGTGGGCCGTGCTGGCGACGCCGCCGGGAACCGATCCTGCGGCATGCATGGATGCGGCGCGCGCGGTGTGTCCCGAGGCGGCATCGCTTGTCAGCGCCGGACGCATCTCGGCAACGAGTAAGCACCCGACCGAGACGAACATCGTCTTTATGCTCGATACGCTCGAGCTCTATACCATCAAACGTCGCATGCGAGCCGCGCAGGCCAAGTTGCGTCAGGACCGTTCACTCGACGATGAGGCCCGTCGGGTGCTGACGATGCAGGCGGTACAAGATTCACAGCGCCAGCGCGAGCTTCAAAAGTCGATCGGTGGCGTGGCCGATCCGTTCCGTTTGATCGGTTTGGAGACCGCGGGTGCCGATCAGGCCTAGATGTTGTGGTCAACCAGCGTATTCTCGCCTATATCCAGTCTTCTTTTTGGGTATAGACGTCAATGTGTGTGCTAAAGTATTGAGTCCTGTGGACTATGAAGGGAGAATCTGTGCCAAAAAAGACTGAGAGCACGGGTACTGGGCTGGAATCCTACGTTGCAAAGCTCATGGGCAACGGCTCAAACAGGACTTCGGTAACCGAGGACGAGATTCAGGTCGCCCTGAAGGATATCGATGTTTCTGACGAGCAGCTCACCGCGGTGTATTCCGCGCTGCGCAACAGCGGCATCCAGATTATCTCCGCGAGCGGTAACGACGACGCCCCCATGGGTGTCGACGATGACGATACCGATACCGATACCGACGATTTCGATGACGATGATGAGCACGATTCCGGCTCGCTCGACGATCACGAGCTCAAGATGGCCCGCCAGGCCGACGCCGAGATGGGTTCTTCCAAGAGCAAGAAGAAGCGCACCGTGCGCACGTCCCGTTCGCGTTCGCGCGTGCGCGGTATCGATGCCTCCACGGTGATGCTGACCGGCGACCCGGTCCGTATGTACCTCAAGGAGATTGGCAAGGTCGACCTGCTGACCGCCTCCGAAGAGGTCGATCTAGCCATGAAGATCGAGGCCGGTCTTGAGGCCACCGAGAAGCTCGAGGCTGCCGATGCTGGTGAGCTCGAACTCACGCGTGCCGAGATGCGTCGTCTTACGCGCATTGAGAACGTGGGTCTCGAAGCCAAGCAGGCGCTCATCAGTGCAAACCTGCGTCTGGTCGTCTCCATCGCCAAGCGCTATGTCGGTCGCGGCATGCTGTTCTTGGACCTGATCCAGGAGGGCAACCTCGGTCTGATCCGCGCCGTCGAGAAGTTCGACTACCAGAAGGGCTTTAAGTTCTCCACGTACGCCACGTGGTGGATCCGTCAGGCTATTACGCGCGCTATCGCCGACCAGGCCCGTACCATCCGTATTCCCGTGCACATGGTCGAGACCATCAACAAGCTCGTCCGCGTGCAGCGCCAGCTCCTTCAGGACCTGGGTCGCGACCCGACCCCTGAGGAGATCGGTGCCGAGATGGACATGAGCGCCGACCGTGTCCGCGAGATCCAGAAGATCTCGCAGGAGCCCGTGTCGCTCGAGACCCCCATCGGCGAGGAAGAGGATTCTCAGCTGGGCGACTTCATCGAGGACTCCCAGGCCATCGTTCCGCCCGATGCGGCCAGCTTCTCCATGCTGCAGGAGCAGCTCACCCAGGTGCTCGATTCGCTTGCCGATCGTGAGCGCAAGGTTATCGAGCTGCGCTTTGGCCTTGTCGACGGACATCCCCGTACGCTCGAGGAAGTCGGCCGCGAGTTTGGCGTTACGCGCGAGCGCATCCGCCAGATCGAGTCCAAGACCCTGGCCAAGCTCCGCCACCCGAGCCGCTCCAGCAAGCTGAAGGACTATATCGAAAGCTAGTCAAGCAAGAGGCGCCCTCAAGCACATCCGCTTGGGGGCGCTTTCATGTAGTCGTTGGGGACGTTCTTGAATGACTAGTCGTTTAAGAACGTCCCCAATGATTAGGTCGAAAATTTCTTAAAAAAGTTCTTGCCCTGAGCTGATTCGTCCGTATAATAAACTTCGTTGCTTGAGAGCACGCACCTATTCCTCGGTAGCTCAATGGTAGAGCACGCGGCTGTTAACCGCGCTGTTGTAGGTTCGAGTCCTACCCGGGGAGCCAGGTTGTAAAACCCGTCGCTTATGCGGCGGGTTTTTTCATGCCGCGATCGCCGTTCGCGAACGTTACCATATCAACATTTCGTGTCGAGGATGTAATCCCGAGGCCCGCCACCTCAACATGCCGCGGTCGTTGTAGAATATTGCAATGATTGCTCCCACGACATGGTGCCGCGAGCACCAAGAAAAGGAGATTCTTGTGTCTGAGACCATTAACGGCAGCCTGAGCGTCTCGAACGACGTTATTGCCGATATTGCCGGTTATGCCGCGATGACGTGCTATGGCGTTGTCGGTATGGCTGAGCAGCTCCAGGGCGCCGAGAGCGTGCGCCTGCTTGCCGGTCAGCGCCTCCGCAAGGGCGTGCTTGTCTCCGCCGACGAGAACGGCCTTACGGTCGATCTTCACGTCGTGCTCGAGAACGGCGTCAACATGAAGTCCGTCTGCCACAATCTTTCGAGCTCCGTTGCCTTCACTCTGCAGGAGATCGCCCAGATCGATCCCGCCAGCCTTAAGATCGGCATCCATATCGACGCGCTCAAGAGCCGTCTGAACTAGCATCCGAAAACGGAGATTCAAATACCCATGATTGCAAAGACCATTCGCACCTGTTTTCCGATCGCTGCGGCTGCCGTTTCCGACAAGGCCGAGGAGATCAACAAGCTCAACGTCTTCCCCGTACCCGACGGCGACACCGGTACCAACATGTCGCTCACGCTTGCCTCGGTGACCAAGGAGCTTTCCGCCCTTCCTGCCGACGCCGACATGGAAGCCATCGCCGGCGCCATCACCCACGGCTCCCTAATGGGTGCCCGCGGTAACTCCGGCGTTATCACGTCGCAGATTCTGCGCGGCGTGGCCGAGGGCCTTGTCTCTGCCGACGAGCCCATTACGTCCGCCAACATTGCCTTCGCCTTCCGTCGTGCCGTCAAGGTTGCCTTCCAGGCTGTCCGCAAGCCCATCGAGGGCACGATCCTCACGGTGCTGCGCGATGTCTCGACCAAGGCCGACGAGTGCGAGAAGAAGAAGTTCTCGGCCGAGGACGCGCTCGATGCCATCGTTGTCGAGGCGTACCAGTCCGTCGCCCGCACGCCCGACCTGCTGCCCGTTCTGAAGGAGAACGGCGTGGTCGACTCCGGCGCCTTTGGATTCGCCATTTTCCTCGAGAACTTTGTGGCTGCCGCTCTTGGTCGCAGCACCGTGGTCGAGGATTTCTCCGCTACGTTTGACTCCGCCGGCTCTGCCCGCGATGCCGCTCTTGGCCGTGTTGAGATCGAGGCTAACGACGACTGGGAGGGCTCGGAGTTCCGCTACTGCAACGAGTTCCTGTTTAAGGCCGACGCACCGTTTGACGAGGACGAGTGCCTTAAGTTCCTAGGCTCCATGGGCGACTGTGAGCTGCTCGTGGGCGCCTATCCCGACTACAAGATCCATGTGCACTCCAACACCCCCAACCTGGTGCTCGAGCACATGCTGCAGCTCGGTCAGATCTATGAGGTCTTTATCCACAACATGGAGATGGAGGCCCACGACCGTACCGCCAAGATCCACGAGGATCAGGAAAAGGCCGCCGAGCCCGCCAAGGCGCTGGGCTTTGTCGCCGTTGCCGCCGGTTCCGGCGAGGCCGACATCCTCAAGTCCCTTGGCGTCGACGTGGTCGTCTCCGGTGGCCAGACCATGAACCCCTCGACCGCCGACCTGCTGGGCGCGGTGGACCAGGTCAACGCGACCTCAGTCATCATCCTGCCCAATAACGGTAACATCCGCATGGCTGCCGAGGCTGCAGCTTCTGCCTGCACCGACAAGAAGGTCGCCGTCGTTCCCACCAAGACCGTCCCGCAGGCGTTCTCCGCGCTGTTCGCGGTCCTGCCCGATTCCGAGCTCGAGGAGGCCGTCGCCGCCATGGTCGACGCCATCAGCGAGGTCCGCGATGGCGAGGTCACCCGCGCCGTGCGCGATTCCAGCGCCTCTGACGGCTCTCCGATTCACTCCGGTGACGTCATGGGTATCATCGCCGGCTCCATCGACGTGGTCGGCTCCGACGTGAAGCAGGTCACGCTCGACTGCATCAACCGCATGCAGGAGGAAGAGGAGGGTGACGCGCTGACGATTCTGGCCGGCGAGGAGCTGTCCGATGAGGTCTTCCAGGAGATCGTCGACGCTATCGAGGAGGCTCAGCCCGACTTGGAGATCGACGCCCATCGTGGCGAGCAGCCGCTCTATCCCGTGATCTTCTCGATCGAGTAGGCAACTGCCCATGTCCGAGCTGTGCTCCGTGCCGCGCGTCTCGGAGCGCTTTGCCCAGAGCAATGCGCTCGATGAAGATATCGCGCGACTCAAATATGTTTCGGGTAAACGCGAGGAGGCCCTTCGCCGTCTGGGAATTCGGACGGTGGGGGACCTCCTTCTCCATATCCCTCATCGATACCTCGACTTTACCCGTTCTTGGTCTATCGAGATGGCGCCCATCGGTACCGTGTGCACCATCATCGCCACGGTCGACCGTATCGTCCAAAAGCAGCCGCGTCCGCGCATGCAGGTGACCGAGGTCTCGCTTGTTGACGAGACGGGCGTGCTGCAGGTCGCCTTTTTCCGCCAGCCCTGGATTGCCCAGCAGCTTAAACAGGGCGACCGCCTGGCCGTGATGGGCAAGGTCGAGTTTGCCTACGGTTTTAAGCAGATGGCCTCGCCGCACTTTGAAAAGCTCGATGACGGGCGTGCTGCGGGCACCATCCTGCCGGTCCATTACGTGAGCGATGGCGTGAGCCAGGCGTGGATGCGCCGCATCGTAAGCGGCGCGCTCGAGGTCGTCGGCAATCCGTTCGATCCGATTCCCGCGCCGCTGCGCGCAAAGCGGAAGCTCATGAGCAATGCCCGCGCGTTGCGTTCGATCCACTTTCCATCGAGTATGGCAGAGCGCGATATCGCGCGCGCACGGCTTGCCTACGAGGAGTGCCTCTACCTGCAGCTGGCGCTGCGCCTGCGCAACGTCGGCGGCCTGGTCGATGTGGTTCCCTATGCCCACACCGCGGGCGAGCACCTGGCCGCGCTTAAGCAAGCCCTGCCGTTTTCGCTGAGCGACGAGCAGGAGACCGCGTTCCAAGATATCCTGCGCGATATGTGCGATGGTGGGCGCGTGATGAACCGCCTGCTGCTGGGCGATGTCGGTACCGGTAAGACCGCCGTTGCCGCCTGCGCTCTGGCTGTGGCTGCCGATAGCGGTACGCAGGCCTGCGTTATGGCGCCCACGGGCGTGTTGGCGCGCCAATATGCCGATAAGACCGGCCCTCTGCTCTCGCAGGCGGGCATGTCCTGGGCGCTTCTGACGGGTGCCACGCCGGCCTCAGAGCGCGAGCAGATCCATGCCCAGCTTGAATCGGGCGAGCTCGACGTCCTCTTTGGAACCCACGCGGTGCTTTCGGATAACGTTGCGTTCAATCATCTGTCGCTTGTCGTCATCGACGAGCAGCACCGGTTTGGCGTTGGCCAACGCAACGCCCTACGCGCGAAGGGCCCCGGTGCGGACCTGCTCGTTATGACGGCGACACCGATCCCGCGTACGCTGGCGCTTTCGGTCTACGGCGATCTGGACACGAGTATCATCCGCCATCGGCCCGTCCCTGGCGCTGGCGTGACGACACGCGTGCTCACCGAGTCGAGCCGCGACCTCGCCTATGGCGCCATCCGCGAGGCGCATGAAAAGGGTCAGCAGGCCTACGTGATTTGCCCGCTCGTGGAGCCGAGTGACTCGGCCGATGAGCTTGAAGACGTGCCCGGTATCGCCCGCGACGACGAGGGCCGCGTGACCGTGCCTGTGCCGCTGCACGATACGGCGACCGAGCTCGATCGCCTGCGTCTGGCGTTGCCGGGTCTTGCCATCGAGCGCCTTCACGGCCGTATGCCAGCGGGGGAGAAGGATCGCGTTATCGACGCCTTCAAGCGTGGCGAGATTGACGTGCTCGTCTCGACTACGGTGGTCGAGGTGGGCGTCGACGTGCCCAACGCCACCGTCATGGTCATCGAGAACGGTGAGCGGTTTGGCTTGGCGGCGCTGCATCAGCTACGCGGTCGCGTGGGCCGCGGCAGCGTGTCGGGCACGTGCCTGGTCATGACGCACTCCAAGGGCAACGGCGGCGCGTCGGCGGCACAAGACCGTCTCCAGTCGCTCGAAAAGACCTCGGACGGCTTTACTCTCGCCCAGATGGACCTGCGCCTG
>DBEYTJ010000031.1:0-6130 GCA_048181065.1 Collinsella sp. | reverse complement strand
CTGCGCGACTGGCTCATCAGCCGCCAGCGCTATTGGGGCAACCCCATCCCGGCCATCCACTGCGAGCACTGCGGCATCGTGCCCGTGCCCGAGGATCAGCTGCCGGTGACGCTGCCCGAGAACCTGGACCTGGGTGCCGGCGAGACCCTTGCCGAGTGCAAGGACTTCTACGAGACCACCTGCCCGGTCTGCGGCCGCCCGGCCAAGCGCGAGACCGATACCATGGACACCTTCACCTGTTCCAGCTGGTATTACCTGCGCTATACCGACCCGCACAACACCGAGCTGCCCTTCTCCCGCGAGGCGGCCGACCGTTGGATGCCCGTCGATAACTACATCGGCGGCATCGAGCACGCCATTTTGCACCTGCTCTACAGCCGCTTCTTTACCAAGGCCCTGCGCGACCTGGGTCTGCTGAGCGTGGACGAGCCCTTCACCAACCTGCTGTGCCAGGGCATGGTCAAGGACGAGAACGGCGACACCATGTCCAAGTCCAAGGGCAACGTCGTGCCCCCGAGCTCGGTCATCGAGCCCTATGGCGCAGACACCATGCGTCTGGCGATCCTGTTTATCGCCCCGCCCGAGAAGGACTTCGACTGGGATCCCAAGGCCGTCGAGGGCGCCAACCGCTTTATCAAGCGCGCCTGGCGTATCGTGTGGCAGCTCGTTCAGTCGGGTGATGCCAACGTGGCCTTCGACAAGTCCGTGCTCGACGAGACCGCGATGAAGCTCTACCGCGAGCGTCACCGCACCATCGCCAAGTGCACCGAGGACTTCGATCGTGGCCAGTTCAACACCGCGATTTCGGCCGTCATGGAGCTCGTCAACGCGGCGAGCGCCTATCTCAACGCCACCGAGGGCGTTGATCGCGACAAGGCCCTGTGCTACGGCGTGGCCAAGGACATCGTGAGCGTCCTGGCGCCCATCTGCCCGTTCTGGGCCGACGAGCTGTGGCACGAGGCGCTCGGCTGCGAGGGCAACGCCTACACCGCCGCCTGGCCCGAGTTCGACCTGGCCGAGTCCATCGAGGACACGGTGCAGATCGTCGTCCAGGTGCTTGGCAAGGTCCGTGGCCGCATCGACGTGGCCCGCGATGCCTCCAACGAGGAAATGCAGGCTGCCGCCGAGGCTGCCGTCGCCAAGTGGCTCGAGGGCAAGACGGTCGTCAAGGCCATCTGCGTGCCCGGCAAGCTGGTCAACCTGGTGGTCAAGTAAGCGCTGCGCGCATAGCTGACACGAAAAAGCGAGGGGCGATTCCGCGGGGAATCGCCCCTCTTTTTGGTTATGGATACTTGCGACAACACCCAATTATCCATTTCTTGTGGAGAACCTGTGCTCACGCTGACCTGCGGGTTTGTGTTGTGGTTGCACGTTTGTGCAGGTATTGGTATAGTTTGCTTGCAAATGAAGTTGTAATTGAAAGAAGTGGGGTTTCGGCCCCGCTTCTTTTTTGTATGGATGGAGGTGCCGCAATGGTCAAGACCAAGACCGAGCAGGCGATCATCGACGCGCTCGAGGCCGTCGCTCCCCAGCACGATATCGACATCGTCGACGTTGAACTCGTGGGTGCCACCAAGGCTCCCTGCGTGCGCGTGCGTATCGAGGGTGCCGAGGGTCAGAGCCTGTCTCTCAACGACGTCACGGCCAATACCAAATGGGTCGGCGATGTGATTGAGGAGCTCGACCCCATCTCTTCGAGCTATACGCTCGAGGTGTCGAGCCCGGGTATGGCGCGCCCACTGCGCCGCCCGAGTGACTTTGCCCGCTTTGTGGGCGAGAACTGCGAGCTCACCTCCACCGCCACCGAGGGCCGTCGCAAGTACGCCGGCAAGATTGCCGCCGCCACCGAGACGAACGTGACCCTCGAGCTCGAGGACGGCGAGTCCGTCACCCTCGATTTCTCTGATGTTAAAAAGTGCAAGTTGAAGCCCACCTATGACTTCAAGTCCGCGAAGGAAGGAAAGTAAGATGGCAGCATCCGACATGATGTCCGCCCTGATGGAGCTTTGCCAGGAGAAGCACATCGACCAGCTCTACCTGATCGACCGCCTGGAGCAGTCGCTCGCCAAGAGCTATGCCGAGATCCTGCATCTTGAGTGGGGCGCCAAGGTGACCATCGACCGCACCACCGGCAAGATCTACGTCTACCGTCTGGAGCCGATCGACGATTCCATGGACGAGGAGGGCAACTTCACCGAGTTCGAGGAGATCGACGTCACTCCCAAGAACACGAGCCGCATCGCCGCCCAGCACGCCAAGGCCGAGATCAACGCCATCGTGCGCAACTCCGCCCGCGAGCAGATCTACGAGGAGTTCTCCGGCCGCATCGGTGACCTCATCAGCGGTACCGTGCTGCAGTCCACGCCCGACTTCACGATTGTCAAGATTCGCGAGGGCGTCGAGGCCGAGCTTCCGCACTTCGACCAGCGCCGTTACGAGAACGAGCGCAACGAGCGTCCGATGGGCGAGCGCTACCTGCACAACCAGCACATCAAGGCCGTTATCATCGACGTTCGCGACCCCAACTCCAACCTGCAGCCGGTTCGTGGCGAGCACAGCCGTCCGCCGATTGTCATCTCCCGTACCCACCCCGAGCTCATGCGTCGTCTGTTTGAGCAGGAGGTGCCCGAGATCTATGAGGGCACCGTCCAGATCAAGTCGATCGCCCGCGAGCCCGGTCAGCGCTCTAAGGTCGCCGTTCACTCGCTCGACGATCGCCTGGATCCCGTGGGCGCCTGCGTCGGCCCCAAGGGCAGCCGTGTTCGCGCCGTCGTGGGCGAGCTCCGTGGCGAGCGCGTCGACGTCATCCTGTGGGATGCCGATCCGGCCGTCTACGTTGCCAACGCCCTGTCGCCTGCCAAGGTCACCCGCGTCCTTATCGACGAGGAGAAGGCCTTTGCCGGCGTCATCGTGCCCGATGACCAGCTTTCGCTCGCCATCGGCAAGGAGGGCCAGAACGCCCGCCTCGCCGCGCGCCTGACCGGCTGGCACATCGATATTAAGTCCGAGACCCTTGCCGCCGACATCCTCAAGAACGTTCCCGTTCACGAGGAGCCCGCCGCCGACCTGATCGGTGACGAGGAGGACGAGGACGTCCGTCGTTGCGAGTACGTGTCCGAGGACGGCATCCAGTGCCGCAACCAGGCCCGTCCCGGCTCCCGTTTCTGCGGTGTCCACGACACCGACGCCTTCGATGATGCGGAGGACCTGATCTAGCGCGCGGTCGCGCCGGGCGGGTCCCGGCGCATACCCCACGCTCGTTCAGTCTCTAGGCACCCAAGGTGCCAGAAAGGGTAGGTGAAGTCATATGGCAAAAGTCCGTGTGTCCACCCTGGCCAAAGAGTTCGGCATGACCTCCAAGGAACTGATGGGTCATCTCGCCGAAATGAAGATTCCCGCTAAGTCCGCTTCCTCCGCCCTGGAGGACGCCTACGTCGCTATGGTCCGCAAGCAGCTCGCCTCGGTGATCGAGGCCCGCGCCCAGGAAGTCGAGGCCGCCAAGCAGGCCGAGGAGCAGGCAGCCGCCGCCGAGGAGGCAGCACGCGCTGCCGAGGCCGAGCGCGAGCGCATCGCCGCCGAGAAGGCACGCGAGGAGGAGCGCCGCCAGTTCGCCGCGGCCCAGGCTGCCGAGGAGGCCGCCCGCGCCGAGGCCGAGGCCAAGAAGAAGGCCGAGCAGGAGCGCCTTGCCCGCGAGAAGGAGGAGGCTGCCCGCGAGGCTCAGCGCCGCGCCGTTCCCGCTTCCGACTCCGGTTCGCGCTTCCGTTCGCTGCTCGACCAGATCGCCGCACAGGAGACCGTGCTCAAGGAGAAGAAGGACGCCGAGGAGAAGGCCAAGGCCGAGCGCGCTGCCGAGCGCGGCAACCGTCGTGGCGGCAACAACGACCGTCGCGGTGGCCGTCGTAACGATCGCAACGCCTCCGACAGCAACTCCGAGCGCAACGCCTCCGAGAGCCGTCCACACAGCCATCGCACCAATGCCATCAACAACGTTGCTGCCGGCATGGACTTCCCCAACCCCGACAAGCAGGGCAAGGGCAAGAAGCGCAAGGGCGGTCACAACAACGAAGAGGACCACTACAGCCGCATGGCTCGCGAGGCCGAGGAGTACAGTCGCGAGAAGGTGCTCGAGGAGGCTCGTGCCGCCGTCGAGGAGGCCTCTCGCGAGTCCACCGGTCGCCGCAAAAAGCGTAAGGAGAAGCGCGAGCGCGAGGCCGCAAAGGCTCAGGAAGAGCGCAAGATTGAGGAGGCGCTGGCCCAGGGCGTGAACCCCGAGGACCTCGACGCCATCAAGGTCTCCCAGGGCGTTACCGTCCAGGAGCTCGCCGAGGCGCTCGACGTTCCGGCCAACGACATCATCAAGCGCCTGTTCCTGCTGGGTACGCCGCTTACCATGACGCAGTCCATGTCCGACGACCTCGTCGAGCTCGTTGCCGACGACCTGGGTCGCCAGATCAAGATCATCACCCCCGAGGAGGAGAACACCTTCTCGTTCTACGACGATCCCGCCGACCTTAAGCCGCGTGCCCCGGTCGTCACCGTCATGGGTCACGTCGACCACGGCAAGACGAGCCTGCTCGACGCCATCCGTCACACCGGCGTCGCTGCCGGCGAGGCGGGCGGCATTACCCAGGCCATCGGCGCTTCGCAGGTCATGATCAACGACCGCAAGATCACCTTCATCGATACCCCTGGTCACGCCACCTTTACGGCCATGCGTGCCCGCGGCGCCAAGGTGACCGATATCGTCATCCTGATCGTGGCTGCCGACGACGGCGTCATGCCCCAGACCATCGAGTCGATCAACCACGCCAAGGCCGCCGGCGTTCCCATCGTCGTCGCCGTCAACAAGATCGATAAGCCGGGTGCCAACCCTGACCGCGTGCGCCAGGAGCTCACCGAGTACGGCATCATCCCCGAGGAGTGGGGCGGACAGAACATGTTCGTCAACATCTCGGCCAAGCAGAAGATCGGTATCGACGACCTGCTCGAGACCGTGCTGCTCCAGGCCGACGTGCTCGAGCTCAAGGCCAACCCCGATACGTTCGCTTCGGGCAACGTCCTCGAGGCTAAGCTCGATAAGGGCCGCGGCTCGGTTGCCACCGTGCTCGTGACCCGCGGCACCCTGCGCGTGGGCGACACGCTGGTCGCCGGCCTCACCTATGGCCGCGTCCGCGCCATGCTCGACCCCAAGGGCAACGCCGTCACCGAGGCCGGTCCTTCCGACGCCGTCGAGATCCTGGGCCTGCAGTCCGTCCCCAACGCCGGCGATGAGTTCCGCGTGTTCGAGGACGAGCGCGAGGCACGTGCGCTGGCCGACGAGCGTTCGCTCAAGGCCCGTATCGAGGAGCAGAGCCGCGTGAAGCACGTGACGCTCGAGAACCTCTTCGAGACCATCGCCGACGCCGAGGTCAAGGAGCTCAACCTGATCATCAAGGCCGACGTCCAGGGCTCCATCGAGGCCCTTCAGGACTCCCTCGACAAGATGGATCAGTCCGAGGTGCGCATCAACACGATCCACTCCGCCGTTGGTGCCATCAACGAGACCGACGTGGTCCTGGCCGACGCCTCCAACGCCATCATCATCGGCTTTGGCGTTCGTCCCGACGGCAAGGCCCGCTCCGCCGCCGAGCGCGAGGGCGTCGAGATCCGTTGCTACGACGTCATCTACAAGTGCCTCGAGGACCTCGACGCTGCCCGTATCGGCATGCTCAAGCCCACCGAGGTTGAGGTCTCCACGGGTACTGCGACCGTCCTGGACACCTTCAAGGTGCCCAAAGTCGGCATCGCCGCCGGTGTCCGCGTCGAAGAGGGCGAGATCGCCGCGACCGATTCCGTGCGCCTGGTGCGCGACGGCATCGTGGTCTTCAATGGCAAGATCGCCTCGATGCGCCACTACAAGGATGAGGCCAAGAGCCTCAAGAGCGGCTCCGAGGGCGGTATTGGCCTGGAGAACTTCCAGGACATCAAGCCTGGCGACACCATTGAGGGCTACCGCATCGACCAGGTTGCCCGTACCGAGTAGGGGGTAGCGCTATGAAGCAAACGCAGGCAACCCGCCGTCTGGGCGAGCAGCTTCGCGAGAAGCTCGGTTATATCCTGCTCTTTGAGGTTTCCGATCCGCGTCTCGACC
>DBEYTJ010000030.1:0-2263 GCA_048181065.1 Collinsella sp. | reverse complement strand
CAACCACTACATCGAGGACTCCGAGCCTTGGGCACTTGCCAAGGACGAGGCCAAGGCTGACGAGCTGGCGTTTGTGATCTACAACCTGCTCGAGGCCATCCGCATTGCCGCTCACCTGCTGATGCCGCTCATGCCCCAGACCTCTGCCGAGGCCCTGCGCCGCCTGTCCTGCGAGGACGAGGCCGCGAGCGACGACCTCAAGGGCATTTGCGCTTGGGGCCTGCTTGCCGGTGGTCAGCCCGTCGAGAAGGGCGAGCCGCTGTTCCCGCGTCTGGGCTAAGCCGCTGCGCGCCATATCGGCAATTTGCTGTTTAGATGTAAGGGCATGGCCGCAACGGTCCATGCCCTTTTGCTTTACGATGCAGCCACCATGTTAAGGAGGCAACCATGACAACTTCGCCTTTGGCAAACCCCACGGCAACTAGGGAGCTGCTAGAGGAGTTTGGCCTTGCGACCAAGCATCGCCTGGGCCAGAACTTCCTGATCGACAACCATGTAATTGAGCGTATTTGCGAGCTTTCCGAGCTTGCGGGCGATGAGCGCGTGCTCGAGGTTGGCCCGGGCATTGGCACGCTCACGCTTGCGCTGCTGCAGGAGGCGGCGTGCGTCATGTCGATCGAGGCTGATCCCGAGCTTGAGCCGGTGCTCGATGCCCACGCCGCCGACTATGCCAACTTCCGCTTTATCATGGGCGACGCGCTCAGGGTGACGCCGGGGCAGATTGAGCAGGCTGCGGGCGGTGAGCCGACGGTGTTTGTCGCGAACCTGCCCTATAACGTGGCGGCGACGATCATCCTGCAGTTCTTCCAGACGATGCCTGCGCTCAAGCGCGCCGTCGTCATGGTTCAAAAGGAGGTTGCCGATCGCATTGCCGCAGTGCCGGGCAACAAGACCTATGGCGGCTATACGGCAAAGCTCGGCCTGTATGCGCAGGTTACGGGTCGCTTTGAGGTGCCGCCGCGTTGCTTTATGCCGGCGCCGCATGTGGATTCTGCCGTGGTGCGCATCGATCGCGTTGACGGTATGGTACCCGAGGGCATCGACCGCGAGTTTGTGGCCCGCGTGATCGACGCCGCGTTTGCTCAGCGTCGCAAGACGATTCGCAACTCTATGAGCGCCAACGGCTTTGCCAAGGACGCGCTCGACGCCGCCTTTGAGGCCTGCGGTATCGCACCTACCACGCGCGCCGAGACGCTCGACGTCGCCGCCTTTGTCCGCTTGGCTCAGGAGCTTTCCCATGACGCCTAATGTCGAACGCGTGACGTTTACCAAAAAGAAGAAAACGGTGGCCTGCCCGGTGCCGCTGGCGCCGCTTGCCGATACGCATGCGCACCTGCTCTCCTTTTGGAGCAAGGAAGTGCCCGAGACGCTTGCGCGCGCCAAGGAAGCGGGCATTGACTTGTTGGTGACGGTCTTCGACCCCATTGCCGATAAGCGCAGCGTGGCGGACTATAGCGACTGGCTGACGCACGAGATTCTGCCGATGCAGGATATTCCACAGATCAAGTATCTTGCCGGCGTGCATCCGTATGGCGCACCGGACTATACCGATGATATCCATGCCCAGATTGTGACTGCGCTCGATGATCCGTTGTGTGTTGGCATCGGCGAAATTGGCCTGGACTACCACATGGACTATGACGACGATGTCGCGCCGGCGCCTCATGACGTGCAGATTGATTGCATGGCACGTCAGCTTGAGGTTGCCGTACGCCGCAATGTGCCGGTAGAGCTGCATCTGCGTCATGAGGATACGGACGAGGAGCGCACCTCGCATGTGGACGCCTACAACGTGTTGCGCGAGGTGGGCGTGCCTCAGGCCGGTTGCGTGCTGCACTGCTTTGGCGAGGATCGAGCCACGATGGAGCGCTTTGTGGATTTGGGTTGTTACATCGCCTATGGCGGCGCGGCTACCTTTAAGCGCAACGGCGACGTGCGCGAGGCATTCGCGGCAACCCCGCTCGACCGTATTCTGTTCGAGACGGATTGTCCCTATATGGCGCCGGAGCCCATTCGCGGTCTCGAGTGCGAGCCTGCAATGATTTCCATCACAGCAAACACGCTGGTCAATGACCGCGTCGATCGTACCGGCGAGGATGCTGAAGCAGTTGCTCGAGCCGCCTGGGAAAATGCCTGCAAACTTTTTCAAAAATAGTTCTTGCGTTCGCGGTGGCGCTCCGTTATTCTAATTCCTGCACGCGGGCGTGGCGGAATTGGCAGACGCGTACGGTTCAGGTCCGTATGGGGGCAACCCCATGAAGGT
>DBEYTJ010000029.1:0-2038 GCA_048181065.1 Collinsella sp. | reverse complement strand
CGCCTCGACACTGCTGTCGAGGTAGAGGTTCTGGGCTAGGACCTTGAGGTCCCAGTACAAAAACATCGCCCGTGTGGTCAAGCCGCACGGAAGGAAGGGGGAGGTCCTCGCGCAGCCGCTGCGGGGGCTTCCTTCTGTATTGGAGCCGGGTATGCGTGTTGCCTTGACGCCGCCGGCGCTCAAGCGCGACCGTTTTTGCACGGTCGTGTCCGTCACCGATACGGGCGATGGCGATCTGGTCTCGTTTGAGGGCATAGACGACTTGACGGCCGCCGAGGGCATCACCGGATGCTATGTGCTGACCAATCGTGACGACTTCGAGCTCGATTCGCTCGACGCCGCCTATACCGACCTCATGGGTCGCGAGGTGACCGACGAGCGCTTTGGTTCGCTCGGCACGATTGTCGAGATCATGTCGACGCCCGCCAACGATGTTTGGGTTGTCGAGGGTGATCGGTACGGCGAGGTGCTGATTCCCGTGATCGAGCAGGTTGTGCTCGATCTTCCCGACACAGGAACAATTTCCGTCCACGTTATGGACGGCTTGATCGATATGGACAAGTAGGGAGGACAGCATGCTGATTGAGACCCTTTCGGTCTTTCCCGAGATGTTTGAGCCCGTCATGTCCACGTCGATTTTGGGCCGTGCCCGCAAGGCCGGCCTTTTTGATTTTAAGGCGTATAACCTGCGCGACTGGACGCACGACCGCCATCGCACCGTCGATGACGAGCCCTACGGCGGCGGGCAGGGCATGCTCATGAAGGTCGAGCCCATCGCCGAGGCCATCGAGGCCATCAGCTCCGAGGGTCCCAAGCCCACCGTGGTGTTCTTCACCCCCTGCGGCGAGCCCTTTACGCAGCATGTGGCCGAGCGCCTGCTCAAAAGCGAGCGCCTGCTGTTTGTGTGCAGCCGTTACGAGGGCGTCGACGAGCGCGCCTATGCGTATGCCGACGAGCGCCTGTCGATCGGCGACTACGTGCTCACGGGCGGCGAGCTGCCCGCTATGGTCGTGGCCGATGCCATCGTACGGCTCATTCCCGGAGCCTTGGGCGACGAGATGAGCAACGTGGACGAGTCCTTCTCGACCGCTGAGGACGGCGGCCTGCTCGAGTACGCGCAGTACACCCGTCCCGCCGAGTTTAACGGCGAGGGCGTGCCTCCAGTGCTCGTGAGCGGCGATCATGCCAAGGTCGATGCCTGGCGCCGCAAGAATGCCATCGAGCGTACCTGTCGTTGGCGTCCCGATCTTATCGAGACGGCACGTCTTACGCCCAATGAGCGCGCGTACGCGCAGGAGATCCTGGACGCTTCGTTTTCGCAGAGCGAGGAGTGAGAATGGTTCCATCGCAGCATTCCGTGCTAAAGGGTGCGTTTGAGTGGGTCGTGGTTGTCGCAATCGCGCTGGTCGCCACCTTCTTGATTCGCTCGTTTGTGGTCGAACCCTTTGTGGTGCCTACCGGTTCCATGGAGTCCACGATCGAGATCGGAGACCAGATTCTGGCGCAGAAGGTGACGCTCGAACTCGGACAGCCCGTCAAGCAAGGCGATATCGTGGTGTTCCACAACCCCGATGCCACGTCCGAGCATGACGTGCTGGTAAAGCGCGTTATTGCCACGGCCGGCCAGACGGTCGACCTGCAGGACGGCAAGGTCGTCGTCGATGGCCAGGCGCTCGACGAGGACTATACGACTGGCATGAGCTGGCCGCTTTCGGTCCAAGCCCCCGGCGCTCAGGTGAGCTATCCCTACACCGTCCCTGACGACTGTGTGTGGGTGATGGGCGACAACCGCGAGAACTCTGCTGACTCCCGCTACTTTGGCCCGGTCGACCGCTCCGACTTGATTGCCGTGGCGCTTGTGCGCTACTGGCCGCTCAACCGTATCGGCGCTATCGATTAAAAACCGCTATAGTACAGTACCTAACCGTGTAATCGTTTCGACGAGGGGATATTAGAGGCATGAACGCTTCATCGCTTTCCTTCCAAGACATCATCCTGCGCCTCCAGCAGTACTGGGGCGAGCAGGGCTGCGTCATTA
>DBEYTJ010000028.1:0-8373 GCA_048181065.1 Collinsella sp. | reverse complement strand
CTGGGTCTACATCATCGCCTACGATATCTGGAACTTCTGCTACACCTACAACTGCCTGCCCACCCACTCCTGGTTCTGCGGCTTTGCGCTGCTGCTGGCGCCCACCGTCGCCGCCTTTATCTGGAACAAGGGCGGCTGGATTCAGAACCGCGCCTTTACGCTGGCCATTTGGTGCATGTTTGCCCAGGTGTTCCCGTACTTCCAGGAGGAGTCCATCTTTGTGACGCACTCCACGCTCGATCCCGGCGCCGCCACCGCGGTCTCGGTCGCCGCGCTGGTCGCCAACGTCGCCGCGATCATCTACGTCGCCTACCGTGCCAAGAAGCTCGGCCGCAATCCCTACAAGCAGGATGTCTTTGAGGGCACCAGCGATTGGGAGAAGGCCACTGCCCGCCGCGCCAAGGTTGATTACGCGCACGCCGAGTAACGTGCCTGGCGCAGACATCGCTTGAGCGCGAAGCAGCATAGCCGGCTCCGCGCAACTCAACGCATTGCAGAGCCCCCGGAATGTGATTCGTTCGCGTTCCGGGGGCCTTTTGCTGCCGCGAGGATGCGGCCGAACGATGCGCTCAGGTTAAATCAAATCTTATATTTCATACGCGCTTTATATGGCTCCATTTTTGGGTACAGTGTTGAGCCGATATTGAGCTTGGGGGATATATGAAAGATGAGACGATGAGCCAAGAGGATGCGGCCCAAGATGCAAAAGCGTGTGCCGAGGCCCTGGAGAGCCTAGACCAGATCGCACTGGCCGAGATTGCGTTTGACGATTCGAGCGTTGATGTGCGGGATGAGCCGGAAATCGAGGCGCAGCCCGATGATCAGGATGCAAAAGACGATGGCGCCGCGCCCACCGAGGACGAGGCGGGGCACGAGGAATCCGAATGCGAGGCCGACGACCAGCCCGAATCCGACACGAGCGAGGAAACCATCTTGCTCGACAGCTTGCCGGCCGAAGATTCGCTGACCCGCGAGCTTCCCGGCCTGGGCTCCGCGCCTGCCGTGGACGAGACCATCGCCATGGGCGATATTCCCCTACCGTCCGTTCCTTCGGCACGCGAAGCCGAGGTTCGTCATCGTAAGATGCCGCCCAAGCGCCGCAACCTGATGGTTGCCGGCGTTGTGGCCGTCGCGCTCGTCGCCGGCGGCGCAGGCTATGCTGCCTGGAACGGATATCAGCAAGAGCAGGCTGCCGCTGTCGCCGCCAGTGCACACACGATGATGTCGGTGCAGATTGGCGTGCATGCCGCAGGGCTCGACTGCTCAACTGGTTCCAAGATTCCCGTGCAGGTGAGCGGCCAGGATTCCGACGGTTCTTCCGTGAGCGAAACGCTCTACGTTGACGAACACGGTCGCGGCATTAAGCTGCTGCCCGGCGACTATACGCTCTCCATCGCTGGGTCCCCCATCGCAGCCGACGGTACCATTTACACCGTGCCGACCACCAAGGCGCAGGTCACCATTAAGAGCGATGGGCAGGATTTGAGTGCCCAGGCCACCTTTAAGCTCAAGGTGCCTTCGGCCGACACGGTGACTGACGACCAGATCGATGCCGCCGCCAAGTATGCCGAGGAAGGCGGGGTGAACTCCGCCGCGGTCGCAAAGGTGCTCCAGCAGGCGGCAACCGCGCGCCGTGACGCCGCCGTCAACGCCGTGAGCTCCCGCGAGGCACAGGCGGCCCGCGACGCCGATGCTCGACATAAAGCAACGGACCTGTATCAGCTCGATATTCCCGTTGAGTGGTACGGCAAAGTCGCGACTTGGCAAAACGGCAGCACGCTGTGCATTTATCTGGACGGCGACACCAACACACCGCTCGTGACGCTCGTCGCGGTGCGCGAGGGCGAGAGCTTTACGCCCGATGAGGGCGACGCGGTTTTGGGTGCGGCAAACCTCGGCAACGGCTACACCGTCTACGCCAGCGGCCCCGTCTATCCGTACGTGGTGCCCCAGACCATCAACGAACGGACGCAAGACCCCGTGTCGACCTACCCCATGGATACGGCGATTGAGCTTGTCGAGCTCACGACCGGCAACCGCTACACCTATAGCCAGATCAAGAACGTGCTGGTCGGCAAAGACGGCAAGGCCGACGCCGCCACCAAGCTCGAATGCGACTACCTCGCCCAGATTCTGATGCCGAGCATCAAAGCCCAAGACTAGCCGGGCGCATCATGGTGCTCCCCAACCGTGATAAAGGGGCCAGGAGGTCCTGGCCCCACAGATCCGTAGATGATTAGGCAAGGAGCCACTTCCATGCGGGCACAACGTGTACCGTACCGTGCTCGCATGGAATATCGGCCTGCTCATCCATGGTAACGATTGCCGACTCGCCAAGATCGAACTGGGCCATCGAGGCATCAAGCGCGGCAATTTCGCGCTCGCGCGTTTTCTCACTTGCCATATCCACACTCACCTGAATCAGGCTATAAGCCCGCATGAGAAGTGCGTCCCCAGCCACAAAGTCCACCTCATGGCTTTTGCTCTTCTCTTTGATCAGCAGGCGGCAGACCGAGCCGGTCCTCACCGCGGGAGTCCTTCTTCTTAGCGCATTGAACACTGCGGTCTCGAGCCTCTGGCCCTGGTCCAATGCCGATGCGGGAGAGAATGCTCCAAACATCGCAGGGTCGACAGCGTAGACCTTAGACGCAGACCGCATGTTATTTGCCAATGAACGCGTGAACTCCGGCACAGAAAATAACAGGTAGGCATCCTCATAATACTCAAGTAAATCGCTGAGCGAATTACGACTGACGGGTATCTGTCTGCTCTTGAACTCGTTGTACACTTTGTTCACTGACAGCTCTCGTCCCGAAGATGCCATACACCGCGTCAAGAACAGCGATGCCAGGCGAGGGTTCTTGACGTCGTAACGCTCAATGACGTCCATAGCGACCGTTCGCGAAGCATATTCCTGTAGCAGCTGAATCGCGTCTGCGGGCGTCTGCTCAAGCGTCGCGATGAATCCCCCTCGTTCAAGATATCCGATCAGATGATGTCGAAGCAGCGCTGCATCGCTTGGGGAAAAGGTCGCATCTGGCTCGAAAACGCTCCCCGTCTTATACCGAACGTATTCCGAAAAACTCAACGGAAAAAGCTCCCGTATAAGAGAACGACCCCTGAACTCGCTCTTAAGCTCTGAGGACAGCATCTTGGAAGAAGATCCCGTCACATAGACGGTCGCTTTCTCCGTATCGACTACACGCCGCAGAAACGCACCCCATTCGGGAATTTCCTGGATCTCGTCAAAGAAAATGTAAGCGCCCTCGGTTCGAGCAGCAGGATACAGCGCATAGAACGTGTCGAGCACGTCCGCCAGCAGCGATGACTCATACGGGCGCAAGCGCTCGTCCTCAAAATTAAAGTAAAGCATCCGGTCAAGCTCGACGCCCCGGCCCTGAAGCCGCTGCATCTCCTGATACAGGCGATACGTCTTTCCACAACGGCGGGCCCCCACAACCACATTTACGATGTTGTCGCGCTTTGGCTCCTGTGGGTTTTCCAGATCAAGGTCTCGCTCAAAGACCTGCGGAACCCCCTGCTGTTCAAAGTCCTTTATTTTCTGGGCGATCAAGTCGTTGAATGCCATGATTCTCCAATCTTGCTCTCTAGCTAATCAAAATTATACTGATTCTTGATTAATTAGAGAGCAAGATTGTGTGTAGCTTGATTAACACTTAAGCAAGTTTTATCACCGTTATTGCTCCGAAGGATATCGAGTGGCTAAGAGGACAACCGAGCTCGAATGCGACTCCCCGAGCAGTCAATTTGGGACGGGGCTTTTTTGACTGCCCTCCCCTGCAGAAAAATCCCTAACACAGTTGCGGTGAAATAGGGACTGTTTTTGCTGGTCAAACCGCAAAACAATCCCTATTTCGCCGCAACTTATTGGTGGCCTTTTGGGTGGCACTCAGCGCCACGGGTCGGCTTCGAACATCGGCTCGCGCTCGGGGCGGCGATCGCTGTAGGGATCGTAGCCGTCGTCGTCCTCGTTCTCGGCACGGATGTAGGGGTCGCGCGGCTTGGGCGCCGGCTTGGGCGCCGGCTTGGGTGCGGCGGGTGCGGCATCGGTCGCCGGCGCGCTTGTCTTGATCTCGTCTTTCATCTGCATATCTCCTTGCATCGCATCCGTTCAACAACATCGATTGTCGCACGAAAAAGGGCGGCGGACCCAATTGGATCCGCCGCCCTTGGCGTTTAGAAACGGCTGGCAGATTTTAAGGCATGTCCCAAAAATCTACTCGGCATCGGGGACCTCGTAGGTGGCCGCCGGCGTGTTATCGCACACGACGGTAAAGCCGCCGTCCTTATCGACATCGACCGTCACCTGATCGCCCTCGCGCACCGTGCCGTCGATGATGGCGGCGGCGATGGCGTCCACGACCTCGCGCTGGACCAGACGCTTGAGCGGACGGGCGCCAAAGACCGGGTCCAGGCCGCCCACGGCGAGCATCTGCTTGGCCGCCGGGGTGATGGCAAGCGTCATGCGCTCCTTGGCCAGACGCGCGCGGACGTCGGCAAGCTGGATGTCGACGATCTTCTCGATCTGCGCCATGCCGAGCGGATGGAACACCACGATATCGTCGATACGGTTGAGGAACTCGGGGCGGAAGGTCTGAGCCATGGCGGCGTCGACCTGATGGCGCATCTCCTCCTCGTCCTTGCCCGAAAGCTCGGCGATAGCCTTGGAGCCCACGTTAGACGTCATGATGATAATCGTGTTCTTGAAGGACACCTGGCGACCCTGGCCATCGGTCAGACGGCCGTCGTCGAGCACCTGCAACAGCACGTTAAAGACATCCGGATGGGCCTTCTCCATCTCGTCGAGCAAGATCACGGAGTAGGGACGACGGCGCACGGCCTCGGTGAGCTGGCCGCCCTCGTCGTAACCCACGTATCCCGGGGGCGCACCGATCAGACGCTGGACGCTGAACTTCTCCATGTACTCGGACATGTCGATACGCACGAGTGCGCGCTCGTCGTCGAACAGGCACTCGGCAAGCGCCTTGGCGAGCTCGGTCTTACCCACGCCGGTGGGGCCCAGGAAGAAGAAGCTGCCGATGGGCTTGTCCGGATCGGAGAGACCCGCACGGCTGCGGCGCACGGCCGCGGCAACGGCGGAGACGGCCTCGTCCTGACCGATGACGCGCTTATGCAGCTCGCCCTCCAGGCCCTTCAACTTGTCGAGCTCGCCCTGCATCATCTTGGACACAGGCACGCCGGTCCAGGCGCTCACAACCTCGGCGATCTCATCGGAGGTCACCTGTTCGTTGAGGCCCTCGCCGTCCTGCTGCTTTTGTGCCTCGAGCGCGGCCTCGGAATCCTGAATCTGCTGCTGCAGGCCCGGAATCACGGAGAAGCGCAGCTCGGACGCACGGCCCAGGTCGCCGTTGCGCGTTGCACGCTCCTCTTCGCTCTTGGCCTCGTCGAGCCGGCCCTTGAGCTCCTGCACGTGGTCGATGGCGTTCTTTTGGTTGAGCCAGCCGGCCTTTTGCACGCTGAGCTTTTCCTGGACCTCGGCGATCTCCTGACGTAGGGCCTCCAGACGCTCCTTGGAGGCGTCATCGGTCTCCTTCATGAGTGCCTGCTCCTCGATCTGCAGCTGGGTGAGCTGACGCGTGGTGGCGTCGATCTCGACCGGCATGCTGTCGAGCTCCATGCGCAGGCGGCTTGCGGCCTCATCGACCAGGTCGATGGCCTTGTCGGGCAGGAAACGGTCGGCGATGTAGCGGTCGGAAAGGTCGGCGGCGGCCACGAGCGCGCTATCGGTGATGTGTACGCCGTGGAAGATCTCGTACTTCTCCTTGAGGCCACGCAGGATCGAGATGGTGTCCTCAACGGTAGGCTCGGAGACCATCACGGTCTGGAAACGACGGGCGAGCGCCGCGTCCTTCTCGATGTACTTGCGGTATTCGTCGAGCGTGGTCGCGCCGATCGCATGCAGGTCGCCACGGGCGAGCGCCGGCTTCAGGATGTTGCCGGCGTCCATGGAGCCCTCGGTGGCACCCGCGCCCACGATGGTGTGGAGCTCATCGATGAACAGGATGACCTTGCCTTCCGATTTTTGCACCTCCTTGAGCACGGCCTTCAAGCGGTCCTCGAACTCACCGCGGTACTTGGCGCCGGCGACCAGCGCGCTCATGTCGAGCTCGATGAGGTCGCGGTCGCGCAGGGTGCTCGGCACGTCGCCGGCCACGATACGCTGGGCGATGCCCTCGACGATGGCCGTTTTACCGACGCCCGGCTCACCAATGAGCACGGGGTTGTTCTTGGTGCGACGGGACAGGACCTGGATGGTGCGGCGAATCTCATCGGTACGGCCGATGACCGGGTCGAGCTTGCCGGCGCGGGCGAGGTCGCAGATGTTGCGACCGTACTGCTCCAGCGCCTCAAACTGGGTCTTGTCCTCGGCAGACGTCACGCGGTCATCGCCACGTAGCTCCTCGTAGACCTGCTCGATGCGCTCCTTGGTCACGCCGGCATCGCGCAGAACGCGGCCGGCCTCGCCCTTGTCCTCGGCAAGCGCCATCAGCAGATGCTCGGTCACCACAAAACTGTCGCCCATCTTGGTGGCTTTCTTCTCGGCCTTCTCGATGACGCGGACGAGCTCATTGGAAAGACCCATCTGCTGGCCCTCGCCCGAAACCTTGGGCGCGTGGTCGATGGCATCCTGCGTGGAGCGTGCGAGCTGGGCCGGGTCGGCACCGATGCGCTCGATGATCACGGAGATATTGCGCTCACCGGCACCGAGCAGGGCGGACAGCAGGTGAATCGGTTCCACCGCGCCGGCCTGCGCGTCGGCAGCCGTACTCATGGCGGTCTGCAGCGCCTCGCGCGACGTCATTGCTAGCTTATCGATTCTCATGGAATCACCTCTCTTGGGGTGGCCGCCCTACGGGGCGGCTTCACGTTGTTCGAGAAGTATTGTTGCCAGCTTTGCGCGATCTTATACACAAATCTAAGTCTCTATATATAAGATTTTCTGAGTGATTAAGAGATAGGGAGCAGGTGCGCTCACCCGCTGCGCCCTCGTCCCCTTACCATCTCAATCTGTAACATCTAGCGACTGTTTATGGCTCCAGATGTTATAGATTGAGACGAACAGAAAACACCCGGATCAAAAATCTAAATCTGTAACACCAGGCCCACTTTTAGCGGCCAAGATGTTACAGATCGAGACAGACCGAAAACCATCACAAAGAGGACAGGCACCTTTGTGGTGGTCGCGGTCTCTACTCCTTCGCCGAACCCATACTTCCCGATTCGACGGTCCAGGGCATCTCATCCTCGAACAGCCATGTACGGGCAGACCCACTATCGCGTGCAGTCTGCGGGTCAGGCAAGCAGGTCTGTTCATAGGCATCTTGGATACACTGATCCATAAAATCGTTGAGCTCGGTCTGGTCGCCCTCCATGACATAGGCGACATCGCCGTCCATGATGTAGATGCCCGGACCCTCATTGCCCTCGTAGCCCGGATCGTACGAGACATCACATAACTTTGCGCCGTTTGCAGTGTCCAGCTCGATAGAAGAGTGGCATCCGCCAACCATGTCGTTCGCTTTTGCCCGATAGGACGCATATCCGTACCAGCGCTTAAATGTTTTGCCCTTGAGTAGCTCGGACGCCCTATCGATCAGGCTTGTATCCGTGGTATAGCGCATGGCCCCAAGCTGAATACGCGGATAATTGCTAATACCCAGCACAGCCGGCTGCTCATCAAAATCAACGGTAATGGTCTCGGGCTTGTCGTCGCCGGTCAGAAGTTCGACAGATTGAGTCACAGGCTTGACCACCGGCTCCGTCACCGCAGCAGGTAGAAATGCCATACCGACAGCGCCCGCGCCAACCACAGCGATCGCAAGCGCCAAAACAATCAATCCAATACGGGCAGGACTTCTCACAGCAAAGCACCTCACAATGCAAGCCTTCACCACCTGCACTAATGATATCGCCAGCCAGCACTATTACCTAAAGGAGCCGCGCGCTCCTCACCACCACAAAGGGGACAGGCACCTTTGTGGTGGTTTTCGACGCTAACGGTCGACCATCTCGCGCCATGAGATTAAACTTGAATTGTTCTCTGAACATATCCATTTCTGCCTATCCTCAACAGATCTTTGTCTCGAGGAGCGCATATGAAGCCGTCTCATTCCACCGGCCGCAACGTCATCGCCATTCTCGCCATACCCATCGTGATGCTCTTCCTTATCGTCATCACGCCCTTTTCTTTTGGTATCGCCTCGCCCTTCGATCTTTGCGGGATGATCGACGCCGGCTCGCGTGCCACCTCGCTCTCCTTTGTCTGCCGTGGCGTGTTCTACGAATATGCAATTCCCACCGGAAGTTGGCAGTCCAAGTTACCGTTGCTCG
>DBEYTJ010000027.1:0-9497 GCA_048181065.1 Collinsella sp. | reverse complement strand
GCCTTGTCCTGCTCCTTCGGAGCCGCGGACAAGGCGCCACACTGGTCTGCGGAGTGTTCTGAAAACTAAGCCCGGCCCCCGCCTGCGGTGACGCTGCTGCGAGCGGTCTGCGATGGGGCCGTTGTTGGTTGGGGCCGCTGGGCTGATGTGGGGGGGACGTGGCTGTTGCGGGCCCTGGTTCCGGCGGCGGCCCCGGCGCTTTGCGCCTGCCGCCTTGGGGGGACTGTGGGGTGCGGCCGGCAGCTGCGGCGCGTTGCGCCTGCTGCCTGGGGTGACTGCGGGGCCGTGACGGCAGCCGCGGCGCTGTCGCGCCTGCTGCCTGGGGCGACTTTGGGGTTGGGGTGAATCGGGGTCTAATACTTTGCCGAGAAGTGAACGACCTTATTTGGACCCCCGAAGCATTGACATTTTTTGACCGCTATTTCCTGCGGTTTTGCTGCGCGAATCCTGCGGTTTTATGGTCTAAAGGTGTGGATGCTCCGGGGCTTCGTTTTTACTCGTTCACTTCTCGGGAAAGTATTAGAGCTCAGCTGATAGAGGTACCGCTCTGGCGTCGATGCCCCGCGTCTTCTTCGCTTGATTGGGGAAAACAGCCTCGCTTAAGCAATTGCGAGCCCGCCCAGACGTATCTGCGGGGTTGTCTGCACAATTCGCGGTATTATGTTTGCGAAGTTTTGAAAGGAGCCGCTGGTGGTCACGACGACGTTTGCTTCGCCTTTGGGCGAAATCTTGCTTGCCGCTGATGGCCGCGGTCTGACGGGGCTTTGGTTTGAGGGGCAGGAGCACTTTGGCTCCACGCTTCTCAAAGAAGATCCCGAACATGTTGAAGGCGCCGATGCGGTTTCTGGTGCTGGCGGCATGTCGTCGGTGAGTCCGGCAAATGGCGCGGCTTCTTCGGTGCTTGAGCGTTCTTGGGCTTGGCTGAATGCTTATTTTGCGGGGCAGGAGCCTCGGTTTACGCCGCCGTTGCATATGATTGGTACGGCGTTTCAGCGCGAGGTTTGGTTTGAGCTGCTTTCAATTCCGCGTGGCGAGGTCGCCACTTATGGCGAAATTGCGGCTCGTGTCGCCGCCCGCCATCGTGTGCCGGGAAACGAGGCTCCCGTTGTGTCCCCGCGTGCCGTGGGGGCTGCGGTTGCACGCAATCCCATTTCGATTATCGTGCCGTGCCATCGCGTGGTTGCCGCCGACGGATCGCTCAACGGATATGCCGGCGGACTTGATCGCAAAGAGTGGCTGCTTTGGCTTGAGGGCGCGTACGAGGAATAACGTTCGAGCACTTTGCATGGCCAAGACGCCCTGAAAGAACGAGTCGTCGTCCTTTCACGACCGGCATGCGTCCAAGCGCTCGGCATATGTGCCTTAAGTTTGGCTAAGCCCTATCCAGCGTTTTTAGAAACGTGCAGGTTGAGCAGCTAAGGCTGCGCTAAGGCAGCTTTTTGTGCGCTATTATCGGCAGTATCGAAGCTTGTATTTCCATGCGCCAAAGGAGCAACTATGAAGCTGATGCTTGCCGAGGACGAACCCGGCCTCTCCCGTGCCCTTACCGCGATTCTTCAACATAGCGACTACGAGGTCGACACCGCCCTCGACGGTCTGACGGCGCTCGAATATCTGCTCGCCAACGACTATGACGCCGCAATCCTGGACATCATGATGCCCGGCATGGATGGCATTGAGGTGCTCAAGCGCACGCGTGAGGCCGGCAAGCGCCTGCCCATCATCATGCTTACGGCCAAAAGCGAGGTGTCCGATAAGGTCGAGGGCCTAGATGCCGGTGCCAACGATTACCTGACCAAGCCGTTTGCCGCCAAGGAACTGCTCGCACGCATTCGTGCCATGACGCGTGCCGCGACGGCAATTGACGCCACGACGCTCAGCGTGGGCAACGTGCGCCTCGACACGGCGGCTTGCACGCTTGTGGGTCCCTTGGGCGAGGAACACCTAGCCAATCGTGAGTTTCAGCTTATGGAACTCTTTATGCGCAACGCCGGGACGCGCATGCCCACCGAGCGTCTGATGCTCGAGGTTTGGGGCGAGGACGCGCCCGAAGGTGCCAACGTGGTGTGGGTCTACATCTCATACCTGCGCAAAAAGCTGACGGCGCTTGGTGCCGACGTGGCCATTCGCGCATCGCGCAACCAGGGCTATTCGCTCGAGGTTGTCGAGGAAGGCGAGCGGGCGTGAGCGTGCGCACGTGGTGTAAACGCATGACGGAGCGATTTCACGCCGCCTCGAGTAGCGCGGGGCGGGCAAATTCTGCTGACGCATTGGGCCGCCGCCTGCGTCGCAAGTTCATCCTCGTTGCCATGGGTGCTGTGACCGTGGTGCTCACGCTCATCATTGCCGGCATCAACGTCGTTAATTATTCGCATGTCTGCAAGATGGCCGACGCTCGCCTGGACTATATCCTGGCGGGCAAGGACGGTATCGATTGGACGGATGAGCCCAAGACCGATCCCGGCGATGGTAAGGATGCCAGCAGTAGCCAGGTGGGCATCCGTGTCGGGCATTTTGAAGGCATGACGGCGGAGTCTCCCTTCGACACGCGCTACTTTACGGTGTCGATTGCCGGCGGGCAGGTGACTGATGTCAACACGGCCCGCATTGCCGCGGTGGGTGCCAAGCGTGCCGCCCGCATCGCTGCAGGACTATATTCCAAGGGCTGGACCTCGGGCTTTTCTGGTAACTACCGCTATACGGTTACGGTTCAGGGCGACGAGACAACCTATGTGTTCGTGGACTGCTCGCGCGAGCTTGCAAGCTTTCATTCGTTTTTGAGCGCGAGCGTGGCAATCAGTTGCATTGGCTGGCTGGCGGTGCTGGCAATTGTGGCGGGTGCCTCGGGCGCGGTGATTCGACCGATGGTCGAGAGCTACAGCAAGCAAAAGCGGTTCATTACCGATGCAAGCCATGAGATCAAGACGCCGCTGGCCGTGATTGACGCCGCTAACGAGGTGCAGGAAATCGAGAGCGGCGAGAGCGAATGGACGCAGAGCATTCACGAGCAGGTCGCGCGGCTGACGGCGCTGACGGAGCGTCTGGTGTTCCTGGCGCGTATGGACGAGGGCTCGGCGGGCTTTACCATGACATCGATCGATCTTTCGGAGGCCGTGGACAAGGCTGCGGCGCCGTTTGAATCGGTGGCGGTTTCGCGCGGTAAGCGGCTGTCGACGTCGATCGCGAGCGGTGTGCGGGCCCATGCCGATGCCGCAGCAGTGGCGCAGGTTGTTGAGCTGCTGCTGGACAACGCCACACGCTACGCAAGCGAGGACAGCGTGATCGAGCTGAGCCTGCATGCCGTTTCGCGCGGTGCGGGCAAAGGCTCGGCCGAGCTTGTTGTATCGAATGCTGTTGATGGGCTGCCCGAGGGTGACCTGGACCGGCTGTTCGACCGCTTCTACCGCGCAGATGTCTCGCGTAACTCCAAGACAGGCGGCTCGGGCGTGGGCCTTTCCGTGGTGCGTGCCATCGCCGAGGCCCATGGCGGGAGCGCTTCTGTCTGCGGCCGCGACAACCAGATCACCTTTACCGTCCGGCTCTAGAACCTGCCAAAAAGGGACAGGTTTATTTTGGCAGGTTTTATCTGGGGAAACGCCGGCGGGGAAGGCTGTGGGCGGAGGGTACGTCCCAGCGTGACGCTGCGGAGCGGGATGCACTTTCCTCTTGGGGCGCCTAGTGGAAAGTGCATCCCAGTTTGAGGCTTCAGAACGGGACGCAATTTCCCCTAGGGGATATAAGATGCGACGGGCCGCGTCAAGATAATTACCGGACGGCCTAGGAGGCGGCTGGTTGGCTGGCTTAAAACCTAGCGCGTGAGATGACGCTCCACGCTATTCAGCGCGCTTGATAGGATGACGAACCACAGTCTTAAGTTTCTCCGGTGCACATTTGCGTGGATCGGAGAGATAGATTTCGTGATGGAAACGGGTGTCTGAGAAGTCGGGGACATAGCCCTGCTCGGTCGTGTATTCATTCATAGCGCCTACGGTCGCCGGTTCGTTGTCGTAGGGCCCGGTGTGCATGCATTGAACGCAGAGGCCCTCGTCAACTTTAAGCAGCTCGACGGCAGAAAAGTCAAGTTTCTTTTTGGTCGTGGCTTCCGCGACTGCCCAGTCAAAGTCATCTCGGGTGACGAAATCGGGCAGGCGAATGCACGAGATAAAGTTGAAATCGTCCTTGCGTACATAATCGATGTCGCCGCTCGGGGAGTCTTGCCACCAGAAACCCTCGAGCGGCGGTACCACAAAGTCGAAATAGCCCTTGATACTCCTTGAGCCTTTCTTCGACATCTTGACGGTATAGGCGATGCCGTAAAGCAGCGGCAGGGCGTTTTGATATTCGCCACCTTCGGTATTTGGGTCGCCCTTTCCGCGAACGGCAACGTAGCTCATAGGCGGGACAGTTACGATGCTCGGCTTGCTTGCAGGTTTGTAGAGCTCCTTGCATTCCTTCTTAAAGTCGAACGCCATGTTGGCCGCCTTTCTGCGTATTGGCCTGCTTAGATAACGGAATCATATCATAGAAACGAACAGCTGTTCGAATGATTTTGCTGACAGATAGAGATGCGTGCGTTGTGTTTGGCGGTCGGCCTGACCCCGTCGATGATTTCTCTGCCTCCCCGGCGCCTCATCTATGGCTGTCGTTTCCCCATATAAAACCTGCCAAAATGAACCTGTCCCTTTTTGGTCGGCGTGAAATGGGTAATACTAAAGAGTTATCCGACCAGATGGGAATTAATCGATGGCCTATATCGAATTCAAAGACGTCATCAAAGCATACGGCGAGGGCGATGCCCGCATCCATGCGCTCGACGGCGCGAGCTTTACCGTTGAGCGCGGTGAGCTCGCCATTATCCTGGGCGCTTCGGGCGCCGGCAAGACTACGGCGCTCAACATCCTAGGCGGCATGGATACGGTAACCTCCGGCTCCGTGACAGTGGACGGGCGCGACGTGAGCTCTGCCAACGAGGCGCAGCTTGTGGAGTACCGCCGCGCCGACGTCGGCTTTGTCTTTCAGTTCTACAATCTGGTTCCCAACCTGACGGCGCTCGAAAACGTTGAGCTTGCAGCTCAGATCTGCCCCGATTCGCTCGATGCCGAACAGACGCTTCGCCAGGTTGGCCTGGGCGAGCGCCTCGCCAACTTCCCCGCGCAGCTTTCGGGCGGCGAGCAGCAGCGCGTGTCCATTGCCCGCGCACTGGCCAAGAACCCCAAGCTGCTTTTATGCGACGAGCCCACGGGCGCGCTCGACTATAAAACCGGCAAGCAGATCTTGCAGCTGCTGCAGGATACCTGCCGCAAGCAGGGCATTACGGTCATCATCATCACGCACAACTCCGCGCTCGCGCCCATGGCCGATCGCCTGATCCGCTTTAAGAGTGGTCGCGTGGAGAGCGAGACGGTCCAGCAAAATCCCGTGCCTATCGAGACGATCGAGTGGTAGCGCCCATGGACCAGGACCGCCAAAACAGCCAAAACCACGATACGGAGCGCGCGGGTCGCGACCGGGAGTTTGCGACCTACCGCACCGCTCAGAGCTCAAACGATATGGTGCCGACGGTTTTTCGCCGTGGCATCTACCGCACAATCCGCGGCAGTCTTAAGCGCTTCTTGTCCATCGTGGTCATCACCGCGCTCGGCGTGAGTGTGATGTGCGGCCTTAAGGCGGGCTGCGAGGATTTGTGCGATTCGGTCGACGCCTATTTTGACCAGCAGAATGTCTATGACATTAACGTGCAGTCGACCTGTGGCCTTACGCGCGACGATCTCGCGGCTATCCAAGAGATCGACGGCGTCGAGACGGCCGAGGGTATCTACACCGAGACCGCCTACACCGCCGTGGGCACAACGCGCGAGCGCGTGGTCGTGCAAAGTCTCTCCAAGGAGAACATCGATCAGCCAGTGCTCGTGAACGGCGATTTGCCCGAGAGCGCCGATGAGGTGGCGGTAACTTCGAAGTTCCTGAAGGCTTCGGGCAAAAAGCTCGGCGATACCGTGAGTTTTGCCGCCAATGACGCGAGCTCGTCCAACCAAAGTGCCAAGGATCAGTTTGCCGCGGGCGATTACACCATTACGGCCGAGGTCCTCGACCCCACTGATGTGAGCTCCGACTCGACAGTCAACGCCTTCCGTGCCGCTTCGGCTGCGGACTATAAGTTCTATGTGAGCGAGGATGCCGCGACATCATCGTCCTACTCCGCGGTCCACGTGATCGTCGAGGGAGCCAAGAGCCTCAACTCCTACTCGGATGCCTACACGGCAAAGATCAATGAGGTCAAGGGCAATATCGAGAAGATCCGCGAGGAGCGTGAAAAGGCGCGCGTCCAGGAGCTGACGGTTGACACGCCGGCAAGCTTGGATGCGGCTGAGCGCCAGGCCGCCATGCTCTTTGGGATTGAGCAGGATAGCATCAACCGCATGGCCGAGGGCAGCGAGGAGCGCGTCCAAGCTCAGGCCGAGTTGGACCAGCGCCGCGCCGCCGCCGATCAGCAATTCGCCGATGCCCGCGCCGAGCTTTCCAATCTGGGTGAATGCACTTGGTACATTCAGGACCGCGGTAACATCGCAAGCTACTCGAGCGTCGAGAGCGACAGTTCTTCGATCGAGGCCATCGCCACGGTGTTCCCGTTTATCTTCTTTATCGTCGCCGTGCTCATCAGCCTCACCACCGCCACGCGCATGGTCGAGGAGGAGCGCACGCTTATTGGCCTGTACAAGGCGCTTGGCTATTCACGCGAGCGCATCCTGTCCAAATACGTGGACTATGCGCTGTGGGCATGTCTGATCGGCGGCGTGCTCGGCAACATCATCGGCTTTGTGGGCCTGCCACTGTTCTTGTTTACGGTGTTCGACGACATGTACTCGCTGCCCCAGATGCTGCTTTCGTACGATATCGTGTCTTCACTCGTGTCGGTGGCGCTGTTTGCCGTGGGCGTGGTGGGCGCTACGATTATCGCCTGCCGCCACGAGATGGCCGAGACCCCAGCCTCGCTCATGCGTCCCAAGGCCCCGCGCGCCGGCTCGCGCATTCTGCTCGAGCATATCGGCTTTATCTGGCGCCGCATGGGCTTCTTAAACAAGGTCGCTGCACGCAACCTATTCCGCTACAAAAAGCGCGCCTTTATGACCATCTTCGGTATCGCGGGCTGTACGGCGCTTGTGATCTGCGGTATGGGCATCCGCGATACGTCGGTGGCGCTTTCGCCCAAGCAGTACGGGCATATCACGCGCTACGACCTGCTGGCGGTCGCCAATCCCGACGATTTTTCACAGACGTGCGCGGCATTGGATGGGCGCAGCGCGTCCAATGATTCCAACGTGACCGTGACTTCGACGCTGCCGATTATGACCGACAACGTCACCTTTACATTTGGCGGCAAGAGCGAGACTGTGCAGCTGATCGTGGTGCCCGATGACCGCACGAGTGACTTGGGCGATTACGTGCGTCTGGAGGATGAGTCCAAAGAACCGCTGCCTTTGCGTGACGGAGACGTGTATCTGAGCAAAAGTTCACAGCTGGTGCTGGGGATTCAGCCGGGCGATACGGCTCACGTCCAGGATTCGTCGCTCAATGTTGCCAAGGTCAAAGTCAGCGACATTTCGCTTAACTATCTGGGCAACACGCTTTACATGACGCAGGGCACCTATGAGCGCACGTTCGGCCGAAGCGCGCGTCTTAACGGCATCTTTGCACTGCTCAAGGGTTCGTCGGCCGACCAGATTGCGTTTAGCAAGAATCTTAAGAGTGACGGTTGGCTTACGATTTCGAGTACGGCCGAGCATTGGGAAAACTATGAGGCGAACTTTACGATTATCAATTCGGTCGTGGTGCTCGTGACCTTTATGGCGGCGTGCCTGTCGTTTGTGGTGGTGTTTACGCTGTCCAACACGAATATCTCCGAGCGCGAGCGCGAGCTGGCGACCATTAAGGTGTTGGGCTTCCGTCGCGGCGAGGTGCACCACTACGTCAACAAGGAGACGTTGATCCTCACGGCGATTGGCGCCGCACTGGGCGTACCGCTAGGCGGCTTGCTGGCCGAGAGTTTTACGTACATCCTGCAGATGCCGTCGCTGTATTTTGATGTTGAGGTCGAGCCGCTGAGCTACGTGCTATCCGTGTTGCTGGCCTTTGCCTTTACGTTTATCGTCAACCTTGCCACCAATCGAACGCTCAACAAGATCGACATGGTCGGCGCCCTCAAGAGCGCCGAGTAACCTGCCAAAAAGGGACAGGTATATTTTGGCAGGTTTTATCTGGGCAAACGCCGGACAACCATTAGGTGGCCCAGCGTTTGCCCCGTTTTGCTGGGGATGTCTGTCGTTCAGTGCTCTTACTGGCCAATCCAGTGTTGCGCATAGCTCTTAATGTCTTCGGTAAAACCGTCAAGGTCGTCAAGGGTGATCACGCTGTCGATAAGCAAATTGGCTATCTCGCGGTGCATTGTGCTGCGGCGAATGTCGTTTGCAATTACGCCTGAGGACAGCTTGTCTCTATTGAGGCGCTCTTCTAGTGCCCAAAATCTACTGGACGCTTCGCTGTCGCCGTTCAGCATCTCAACGTACTGGCCGATGAGCTTTTCCATATAACGTTCTTGCCATTGAGGAAGCATTTTCTTAAACAGCTTCCAGTCGCTTTCGGTTACGTCGCGCATATGTTCTCCGCTCGTCAAACGGGCTTTCCATTTGCCTTTCATTCTATTTGGTTTTCGCTCGCAGGTGCGGATGAGAGGCTCTCTTTAGCCTTCGAGATTGGGCTTGAATGGGTCGTATGCCACAAAACGGGCCTATCTACTACGTTTAATTGGATACCCTCAACCATGCCGGGAAAACGAAAAATAAAACCGCAGGTAGAAGGCCTGTCGATTTTCGAAAAAGGCGGTCATGGTTGGCCCCATCGAGTTAAACGTAGTAGATAGGCCCTTTTCGTGGCGGACCATCAAACGAACGCCGACGCTTGTGCTGTAGCCGCTCCGACCATTCGTAAGTTGCGGTGGAATAGTTCCTAAACTCGACTACTCAAGGCTAAAACCGGAGCTATATCACCGCAACTTAGGGGGGGATGGGCGGGGGAGTACTAGTTGGGTGCTGCTGTCGGGCTGGGATGGTTTAGGCTCGCTCGCGATGCTTCCATTGTTTGCGGCACCAGCGCATGAGTGCTTTTACGACCGGGATGGTGATGAGGATTACCCAGGCGGGATGGGGTTGTTCCAGGCAGAGCCACATGTAGAGGAACCATGCCTCGGCACTGACTGAATAGACGACATCGATCAGCTTAGATAAGTGGCGTTGGTCGATAAAGTCGCCAAATGCGTAGTAGACGGGAATCAAAAAGACGAGGAAGAGTCCCGCAGCCCATGTGCCGTAGACAATGCCGAGCACCAGATAGGCGAGGGCGACAAGCGCGGGGAAGGGGAATTTGTTCCATGTACGTCCGACCTTGGTGTGGAAATGCTTGCCATGATGGTCGAGCTTGTCGTGTGCTTCCTTCCAGCTGGA